>PCSG01000215.1:7961-10658 GCA_002772195.1 Desulfobacterales bacterium CG23_combo_of_CG06-09_8_20_14_all_51_8
TGAAGCGGCCGGTAAACATGTCGATGGTGACGCCGCCGTATGCTGGCGCGAAATTGATCCAGCCCACGTTTTCGCCCCAGGCGTAACCGGAAAGACCGCCGTCGCCTTCGTTGGTCACGCCGCCGTAAATTGCCGGACTCAGGTTGATCCACCCGATGTTTTCTCCCCAGATATAGCCCTCAACGCGATCATCATACACGGTCACGCCCGGCCCGCCGTTCCCCTGGGGTTCCGCGTTCAGCCAGCCGGCGTTTTCGGAATACCCGTATTGGCTGCCATCACCCAATGGGTCGATATTCTCAGCTCTTGCCGGGACAATAGCCATGCACATGGCAAAGACGGCGACGGAGAAAAACAAAACCGCTGTTTTTGTTTTCATTTCTGTTCTCCTGATGACGTTTCTGAAACGCCCGGCCCTGGGTTTTGATATCCACCGTCAAATCAACAGCCTTTTTGTCAACCAGCGAATATTCATATCGCGTCATATTTGTCCGGGCGTCCCTCAAAAAGCGTAAATAATCAAATGGTCAAATCACCAAATGATCTACTGTCCACCGCGCACGGCCCAAACTAAGTAGCCGTTGCTCTTAGAGTTGCCGTAGTTGTCGCCGGCCTGGAAGTGCACGAACCAAGCGTAGTTCGTAGTGCTTGCGTAGGTAGTAGACGACCAATAATAGAACGATAGCTGACCTGTAAACGGATGACCGGGAGGCAAACAAGGATCATATTGTGAATAATCCACCAGGCTTTTTAGTTCATTAATGGTGGGCAAGCGCCAGTCTCCAGCTACAGAGCCGTCTGTTAATCCGTCTGTTCCGCTGGCCAGGGCATTGCACCAGGCTATGGCTTCAGTCCATATCTTTCCTCCGCAAGGATCGGCGTTTTTCAGCCAGATCAGGCCGGTGAGGTTGTCGGTCACCGTGCCATTGCCGTTGTCTGTAAAACGGGGACTCGGCCATGCCACACCCGGCTCGAGGTCCCCGTCATCTCCGGTGGCATAGGACGTCTCCTGGCCGGTTTGGGGAACCCCGGCTTCAAAAGTAGTGCATTGAGTCACTTTGCTGTTGGTGTCCGCCACCACATTATAAATCTCATCCAGGGTGTGCATGGTGGGGGCAGGCGCGGCAGGGGGCTCCAAATCGCCCGCCATTGCGCTATTGCCCGTCCAGCCAAGAACCACTAAAGCCAGTATGATCCCGATTATCTTTTTCATCTCCCCCTCCTTCAATTGTTTTGGGTGTGCTATTTTTGTTTCCGCTCTTTATAAATTTACTTTTAGCATACTTTTTTTATTTTAGCATAGAACTATCTTGTATCCGCGTCTTTACCAAGGTCCTTCCCGGAAAATCGCAACAATGTCCATAAAGAATCACCTGGGTATCATTGCCAGTGACTCGGGAATATGATCGACTTCACTCTCCTTTGTTTGATCCGGAAAAAACCCGCAAATAACCGTTTTCTTTAGTGGCCATATCCTTCCCCCCCAAAAGACCCGTTTTGGTTTAAGCAACTTTTCTGAATGATTTAAAAAAATTGACGCATATCTTTTATGAGAGTATGATAAAAAAAATGAAAAAGCCAAACCTGCCGTGAGACAGGGGCGGAAAGTCAAGGGTCTTTTCGGAATCTGTTTATCTCTCTTCGGTTCAAGACAGCCGGACTGCCATTTCATAAATGGTGGCCCGGCTTTTTTAATGCTCTTCTCAAATGGATTAATGACGTTAAAGCTTTCCTTGGTTCATTAAAATCGAACTTTAATGGTTAGGAGGGATTTAAAATGAACAATATCGTCAAAATTATTATGTTATCTTTTCTTGCTGGTATTTTATTTTCAGGCTGCGAGAGCGTTCCGGAAAAAAATTCAGATGCGTCAACACCAACGGAAACATACAAATATGATGTCACGGATGAAGCGATCATCGATGCCAGCCCGGATGTGGTTTATCGCGCACTTGTGGATGAATGCAGTGGAAAAACAAATTGGTGGCAGCCACGCCTTTCTGCGAAACTTCGCCAAGGTACTTCTTCTGATGAAATCGGAGCGGTCACTGATATAACTATTGGTAAGATAAAGCTTGTAGCAAAAACAGTTGAAGTCAAAAAGAACGAACTTGTTCGTATAAATTACTTCGAAGGTCCATTCAGGGGAGAAGATTTGTGGAAACTTGAAAATGTTGACGGTAAATCAAAAATCAGTTTTCGCTGGCAGGCCAATCCATCAGGGATATTGATTCGATTTTTTGACCTCTTTCTTGATATTGAGAAGAGCCATTCGGAAACGATGAAAATCGGCTTTGATAACCTTAATAAGTTCTTAAAAGAACAATCTCCAAACTAACAGCTTATAATCAGATAAGTTTTGCCGTATAAACCAAATGCGTAAAAGGATAGGCACTGTCTATGTATTCTTTTAATCATTTTCTAACAGGGGGTCGTCATGCCTAATAACAAAATATCCCGATTCAAATTATTGGTTATGTTTGCAGCGGTTTTAATGCTGTTTGCATGTTCAAGTGTCAAACACGGTCTTTATGACATGGGCCTGAATTATGAATACAAGAAAGCAGGCCTCTGTCTCAAAACAGTAGATATGGACGGGAAATCGATTTCATTGGTGGAATCAGAAAGAGATCCGGCAAAACCAACTATTATCCTGATTCATGGTTTGACGGCAAACAAGGAAAACTGGGTACGGTT
>PCSG01000219.1:0-147 GCA_002772195.1 Desulfobacterales bacterium CG23_combo_of_CG06-09_8_20_14_all_51_8
ATGGTTTCCGGTGCGCTCACGCCGAGCAGGGTTAAGCCGTTGCGGATGACTTTCCGCACAGCCGAAATAAGAACCAGCCGCCCGGCCGTCAGAACCGGGTCTTCGGTGAGCACGCGATGTTTGTTGTAATAAGCGTGAAATGCCGCC
>PCSG01000219.1:170-3713 GCA_002772195.1 Desulfobacterales bacterium CG23_combo_of_CG06-09_8_20_14_all_51_8
GATACGATGGGGCTCCATAAATTCCACGCTGGATGCTATGGTTTCCGGATACCGGGCCAGATGCTTCATCAACTGAATTTCTTCCGGTTCCCGTAATCTTGCCGCCGCAGTTTCATTAAAGCGGATGTCTGTGATCTGATTGTCCTCCCGGGCTTTTTTGATGATGCTGGAGATTCGGGCGTGGACATATTGAACATAATAAACCGGGTTATCGCTGGTCTGCTGTTTGGCCACTTCCAGATCAAAATCCAGGGGGCTTTCATAGTGCCGGGTCAGAAAGATGAACCGTGCGGCGTCCCTGCCCACTTCATCAATGACTTCCTGAAGGGTGACAAATTGGCCGGAGCGTTTTCCCATGGACACGGGCACGCCGTTTCGCAGGAGATTGACGAGCTGGGTCAGGATGACGACAAATTGTTTTTCATCTTTGCCGGCGGCCGTAATCGACGCCCGGATCCGGGGGATATAGCCGTGATGGTCCGCGCCCCAAACATCGATGATCCGGTCAAATCCCCGGTCCAGCTTGTCCTGGTGGTAGGCGATGTCCGAGGCGAAATACGTGGCCTGGCCGTTGTTGCGGACCACCACCCGGTCTTTTTCATCGCCGAAGGCCTGGGTTTTAAACCACAGGGCCCCGTCTTTTTCATAAATAAAATCCAAATCCCTGAATTTTTGAATCACGGATTTGACCTTGCCGGAGTCCACCAGGGATTGTTCGCTGTACCAGGAGTCAAAGGTAATGCCCAGAGAGTCTAACACGTTTCGGATCTGAATGATCATGCGATCCGCGGCAAACCGGGCGCAGAAGGCGATGGCGTCGTCTTTGCCGATGGTCAGAATCCAGTCGCCTTTTTCTTTTTGCAGGTCCTTGGCGATATCATGGACGTAGTCGCCCTGGTAGCAGTCTTCGGGAAATTCCACGGTCTGGCCCTTGAGCTGGCAAAATCTCAGAAAAACCGAGAGCCCCAGGGTCTCTATCTGTTTGCCCGCGTCATTAATATAGTATTCCTTTTGGACATCATAGCCGCAGGCCGAAAGCAGCGAGGCCAGACTGTCGCCCACAATGGCCCCCCGGCCATGACCCACATGGAGGGGCCCTGTGGGATTAGCGCTGACAAATTCCACTTGGATTTTCTGACCGTTGCCCAGATTGGAAAATCCGTAAGTCCCGTCTTTTTCAAAAATTTCCTGTAAGATCGGATGCCAGGCCTCGGCTCTGATAAAGAAATTGATGAACCCTGGCCCGGCGATTTCGGTTTTTTCAATCACCGGGTGGTCGCTGCCGATGTGGCGCACAAGGATTTCCGCGATTTTGCGGGGGGCCATTTTCTGACCCTTGGCGTTGACGAGGGCGAAATTGGTGGCCAGATCTCCGTGGGCTTCCGCTTTGGGTTCTTCAATGCTGAAGGCTTCATAGGCGTTGGAGATCAGAGCGTGATCGGCAAACGCCTGGGCAGCCGCCTCCAGAATCAGGTTTTGAATGGTTATTTTCATATCAATAAGATAATCCTATGCCGCGTGGCCGGCCTGACAAATCTTGCAAGGTTTTTATTTATAAAATTTTACCAGATGAAGTCAAGGACGCATTCATTTTCTTTTTGGGGGCGGGGGATTTTCTGGAAAACCGGCCCTGGAGCGATGGATCAAGGGCAATCTCAGTCCTTGATGGCCTGGATGGCGGAAAGAATCGGCGCGATTTTTTCCCGGTGTTCGGGCGGGATCAACAGGGCCTTCATGGGCGCGTTGGGGATCAGGGTGTTCTGCAAAATGGCGGACGAGCCGCCGGAGTCTTTGGGTTCCTGGAGGATGGCGCGGGCCAAAACGTCTGACAGGTTTCCGGAATAACCGTTTTTATCAATATGTTCAATATATTGAAGAAATACATGGTTGACGGTAAGGGTGAAATCGTCCATATCGGCAATCCCGGATTCCGCGCACTGGCGGGTGGAGACCATGCACCGGCAGGCAAACGGGCGGGCCTCATAGACCGGACAGGCGTTGTCCGTGAGCAGCGGGCAAGGCCCCCAGGATGGATCCATCTCCTCTTCCGGAGGGTCTTCGCCGGACAGGCAGAGGTCTGCCAGGCGGTTGGTGGTGATTTTAGGGATAAAGCGTGGGCGGTTAATCGTTTTTTTCAGTATATCCAGCAGATTACGGTTGGAATCAACATTCATGGACAGAATGATTTTTCGGGCTTCCAGGGTGGTCAGGGAGACATTGCAGGTACAGCAGCGTGCGCAAAATTTCCGGCAGGCAACGGGAAGGGGAATGATAAACTGATCATAGATTTGATACAGCTGGTCTAAAACAGCCAGTTGCCGGTAAACAGTCAATGTGTCAGGCTCGGGAAATTTTTTTTGCAAAACAGGTGTTGGATCAACTGGCGCGGATCGCTGAGAAAGCGTTTCAGGGATGCTGGTTTCGATAATGATGGTAGAATTCCAGGACTCTTTGCACGTAATTTTTAGTTTCCGGAAACGGCGGGATGTCCCCATATTTGTTTACGGCCTCGGGCCCGGCGTTGTAAGCCGCCAGGGAAAGGGACAGATCGGTGTTGTATTTTTTCATCAATTGCTTCAGATACCAGGTGCCGCCCATGACGTTGTCCCGGGGATCAAAGGGGTCGAGGACGCCGAAGTCATTTAAATTATCCGGCATGATCTGCATGAGCCCTAAAGCGCCGGCCCGGGAAACCGCGTTGGGATTGAAACCTGATTCCACATGGATCATGGCCTTGATTAGCCCGAAGGATGTGCCATAATGCCGGCATGCTTCCTGGATAATCGCGTCATACGCGTTTGCGTTGCGGCCGGAAGAATAACGGGGAAAACGGAAGGATGAATTCAGGGACAGTTCCGAACCGCAGAGGCGATACCGGCGCGAAGTTGGGACGTTGCTGAAGTGCCGCACGCCGTCTCCATCGGTGTAGGAATAGATTTCGGCAAAGAGGTCCGGGGCCAGGGTTGTCGCGCCCAGAATGAGAATAAGGATGAGTGCGGGCAAAGATTTTAAATGCATCTGGATCCTTTTTTAGTCAGTCAGGGTGGTTACAGGTTCGGCCGGATTTCCGGTTGTGCTGGAATTTCGGGCCGCCCAATGCCGGTCTTTTTTAAAAGTCAAATAACTATACCTCTCTATGATGATATTTGTCAATGGTTTTGATGCCTTTTGATGCCTTTCGGGTTTAACGCCGATTTGGCGCGCTCAATCCCTTAATTTTTAAGCATCGGACATATTTGAATCTTTACAAAAAGATGCGGAGTTGATACCCAGTTAACTGGCAAAGGTTCATGCTTTTGCCGGGTTATCCGGTTCAGGGAATTCGGATCAGAGGCAGGGAAATGACCCATGACGATTTTATGAAAGAAGCGCTGGCCCAGGCAGAAAATGCCTTTTCGGCCGGGGAGTTTCCGGTAGGATGCGTGATTGCTGATAAAGATGCCGTAGTTGCCGCAGGTTTCCGGCAGAGGAGCAGCGGACCCCGGGCAAATGAGATCGACCATGCGGAAATCGTGGCGTTACGAAATCTTTCTGAGAAAAAGC
>PCSG01000219.1:3727-10562 GCA_002772195.1 Desulfobacterales bacterium CG23_combo_of_CG06-09_8_20_14_all_51_8
GAAGAATTGACGATTTATTGCACCATGGAGCCCTGCCTGATGTGTTTTGGTGCGATTGTCATCAGCGGCATTCATCGGATTGTCTATGCTTATGAAGATGTAATGGGCGGAGGGACCCGGTGCGCGCTTTCGGATCTGCCGCCCCTTTACAGCGACCATGAAATTCAAGTGGTTCCCCATGTCCTGCGGGGACAGAGCCTGGCGCTTTTTCAGGCGTATTTTTCGAAGCCTGAAAACGGTTACTGGAAAAACAGTCTCCTATCTAAGTATACCCTGGCTCAGAAAAAATGACGTCTGACTCTTTTCACATAAAACCGATTCGGGTGGAAAAAGATTTTCCAGAAGACCTGAATGCGCTGGCCGAAGAAAAATATGCCGCTTTTGTTCTGGCCTGTGAAAAAAAAGGCCTGACGCCCCCGAGTGATCCCGTCCTTGTCGAAACTACCCAAAAACTATTTGTTTTCAGCAATTTTCTGGCCCGACGATGCGCCCTGACTCCGGAGGTGCTGCTGGATCTGATGGATTCCGGAGAGTCGCACCGGTCCCGGGATGCGGGGGCCTTTGAAGAAAGAATCGCAGGCCAGTGCAAAGATGCGGGCGATATGGGGGCGCTGTCGGTGAAGCTGAGACATATCCGCCAGCGGGAGATGGTCCGCATTGCCTTCCGGGAGCTGGCCGGATGGTCGACACTTACGGAAACCATGGCGGACCTGTCCGCCCTGGCGGATGCCTGCCTTGAAACCGCCTTGTCGGCACTCTATAAGTGGATGGTCGCGGATTACGGTCTGCCGGCAGGCAAAAACGGGGAGGCCCAGCGGCTTTCGGTCATCGGTTTCGGGAAACTCGGCGGCCGGGAGCTGAATTTTTCATCCGACATTGATCTGATGTTCGCCTTTCCCCAGGCTGGGAAAACCCGAGGTCTTGAAAAATCCATTTCCAATGAGGCGTTTTTCGTCCGGTTGTGCCAGCGGCTGATCGATGTGATCGGAAAATCCATGACCGAAGGCTTTGTGTTTCGCGTGGATGCCCGGCTTCGCCCCTATGGGGAGTCCGGCCCGCTCGCCATGAGTTTTGATGCCCTTGAATCTTATTATCAGGAGCAGGGCCGGGAATGGGAGCGGTATGCGCTGATCAAGGCCCGGGTCGTGGCCGGGGATAAAGCATCGGGTAACGGGCTTTTGGATCGCCTGAAGCCGTTTGTCTACCGGCGTTACCTGGATTATGGCACCTTTGAATCCCTGCGGGAGATGAAACGCAAAATTGAGCGGGAAATCACCCGGAAAGGAATGAAAGCCAACATCAAGCTCGGCCCCGGCGGTATCCGGGAGGTCGAATTTTTCGGCCAGATTTTTCAGATGATCCGGGGTGGTGTCAATATCGCCTACCAGCGGCGTGAAATTCTCGTCATTCTGAAAACCCTGGCCGATGACGGCAATATCCCGGCTTCCGTGCAACAGGAACTGACCGGCGCTTATGTGTTTTTGCGGTATGTGGAGAACCGGCTGCAGATGGCCGATGACCGCCAGACCCACAGCCTTCCGGAGGATGCGGAGGGCCGCCGGAGGCTGGCGGTTTCCATGGGCTTTGAAAACCAGGAGATGTTTCTAAAATCTCTTGAGACCCACATGCGCATTGTCCATGGCCATTTCAGCTCCCTGCTGGCCAGGGAGGCTCCAGAGACGGAAATCGACGATCAGTTCACACGCATGCGCGACGTTTGGAACAATTTATCCGATACGGATACCAATCTGAGGCTGCTTTCTGAAACCGGCTTTGAACCTCCGGAAGATGTTCTGGCCCTGCTCCAAAATTTTCTGGAAATGGTGAAATCCAGTGAAATCAGCGAAAATGGCCGAAAACGCATCGATGCCCTCGTGCCCTACATTATGAAAGCATCTGCGGCCTCGGAAAATCCCCTGCGGGTGCTTTCGCGGATTTTGGAGTTGATCAAGGCCATCAGCAGACGTTCCTGTTATGTAGCGCTGCTGATTGAAAATACCCATGCCCTGACCCATCTGGTTCATCTGGCCGACGCCAGTCCCTGGATCATGTCATTTCTCTCCCGCCACCCCCTGCTGCTGGATGAACTCCTCAATCCCCGGACCCTTTATGCGCCGGTTGAAAAATCGGATCTGAAAAAAGAAATCCTGCTGCGGCTGGCCCGTCTGCCGGAAGCGGATATGGAGTCTTTGATGGATGATCTGCGCATTTTCAAGCAGATCAATACCCTCCGCATTTGCGCGGCCGATGTGACGGGGCAGCTTCCGCTGATGAAGGTCAGCGACCGGTTGACCTGGCTGGCGGAATCCATTCTTGACCGGGTCATGGAAATGGCCTGGGACTATCTGGTGGAAAAATACGGAAGGCCGTCCGGGGTGAGCGATGCCGTGAACAGCGGATTCGGCATTATTGCCTATGGCAAGCTGGGCGGGTATGAGCTGGGATATGCGTCGGATCTGGACCTGGTGTTTCTGCATACCGGAGAAAAGGGCGACACGGCGGGCGGTCGTCTGGCTCCCATCGACAATGCCCAGTTTTATGTGCGTCTGGGGCAGCGGATCATCCATCTCATGACTGCCATAACCCGGACCGGAAAGTTGTATGAAATGGATATGCGCCTGCGGCCCAGCGGAAGTGCCGGTATTCTGGTTACGCATATTGACGGGTTTGCAGATTATCAGAAAAACAGGGCCTGGACCTGGGAGCATCAGGCGCTGATCAAGGCCCGGGCCGTTACCGGCGATCCCAAGGTCCGGGAGCGGTTTGAAACGATTCGGGGAATGATTCTTTCCATGAAACGGGAAGGCCCCCGGCTGAAAGAGGAAATCCGGGATATGCGGGCGCGGATGCGGGCCCAGCGGACCGTGCCGGCGGCTGCGCATTTTGATATCAAAAATGATCCGGGGGGGCTCGTGGATATTGAATTTCTGATTCAGTTTCTGATTCTGTTAAACGCCTACCGGTTTGCCTCTCTGCTGAAATGGACGGATGTCGTGCGGCAGCTTAACAGTCTGGCCCTGGCTGGAATTTTTGATGACCGGACAGCGTATATTCTCAAGCAGGCATACCTGGTGTTTCGTTTTTACATCCACCGGCTGACACTTCAGGAGCGGCCTGCGGAACTGGCCAAGGATCAGTTTGTGGACATTCGCCGCCAGGTGCGGCAGTTGTGGAAGGAGACCCTATCCTAACTGAACAGATAGAATCCCAGGGCGCTGTCGTTATTCTGTAGAGAGGCAAATGCCAGGCCCACGCAGAGGCCTTCGATATTTTTGACGATCACTTTTTTTCTGACTTGCGACTGGCGGGTATCATCCAGGCGGAATTCCACATAGAGAGAATCACCTACGGTAAACAGAGGAGGTGCTCCAACCTCAATGCGCAGTCCGGAATAGGACAGGTCTTTTACGATCATGGACCCGGCGGTATCCCGGGGTCCGGAATCAATGGCGCTGGATCGGTAGCTTCCGGGCAGGTTGGCCGGTTTCCGGAATTTTTTCCGTTTTTCCAGAAATACCTCATACGCATGCCCGCATGCGCATCTGGCTTTTAACCGGACCGCGGTTTTCTGGGCCATGTACCGGGATAAATCCTTGACGCTGGTTTTCTGGCATTTCGGACAGACAAATGTGCCGGTATTGTCTTCATTGACATAAATTTTTGCTGTCATGACGGCCCTCGAACAATGATCCGGGCAGGGAAAATGGAAACAGGTATGGACAGGCCCGTGGATTCTTGTTATATCGGTCTCGCCGGATCGGTTAAAAAACGAGCGGCTGCAAAATTAGTTGAAAAAAGGTCACTTGGTTTTTCATATAGAGGAATAATTAATAAAATCAATTTGCTGTGTCAAGAAAATTAGAGAAACGGGGCGTTCCGATGAAAAAAATTGAAGCCGTGATCAAGCCTTTTAAACTTGATGATATCAAAGAAGCTCTCAATGATGTGGGCATTCAGGGCATGACCGTGTCCGAGGTCAAGGGATACGGCCGTCAGAAGGGGCATACCGAAATCTACCGGGGGGCGGAGTATGCGGTGGATTTTATTCCCAAGTTAAAGGTTGAAATTGTCGTAGCCGATGATCGCTGTGATGAGGTTGTTGAAATTATTCGAAAATCATCGTGCACTGGTAAAATCGGCGATGGCAAGATTTTCATCACCCCCATCGGGGACGTCGTCAGGATCAGGACCGGCGAGCACGGAGCCGATGCGCTCTGATGGATCAGTGATATTGGCGCGGATCAATATCATATTTGCCGGTTTTGTAGGAAAATTTCCGTACCGTGGTGTTTAATGTCTCCGCGGCTTTGGAAACATTGCCCCGGGTGTGTTTCAGGGCATCAATAATCATTTCCCGTTCGAGCCGGCTGACGGCGTTTTCAAGGGAAACGGTGGGCAGCGTGTTGGACACCTGGCCGGTCTGAAGGGTGGGGGGCAGGTGATAGCCGTGAATCACCTGATCTTCGCACAGAAGCACGGCCCGTTCAATGCAGTTTTCAAGCTCCCGCACATTGCCCGGCCAGTGATAGGCCATGAGCATGTCAATGGCCGGCGTTGAAAACCGCAGGATTTTTTTATTGTTTTCCTTGGCGTATTTTTCCAGAAAATAATCCGCCAGCACCAGCACATCGGTTCGCCTTTCCCGGAGCGGCGGCAGGTAAATGGGGAACACGTTGAGCCGGTAATACAGGTCGTTTCGGAAAAATCCTTCGATGACCGCATTTTCCAGGTTCCGGTTGGTGGCCGCCACAATCCGCACATCCACCTTGATGACCTTGTTGCCGCCGACCCGTTCCAGTTCTTTTTCCTGCAGAACCCGCAGCAGCTTGGCCTGGACCTCGGGTTCGATGGACCCGATTTCATCTAAAAAAAGAGTGCCTTTGCTGGCCAGTTCGAATTTTCCGGTTTTCTGGTGAAGGGCGCCGGTAAAAGCCCCCCGTTCATGGCCGAAGAGTTCGCTTTCGATGAGATTCGCCGGAATGGCCGCGCAATTGACCTTGACAAACGGATTTTTGGCCCGCAGGCTGTTGTAGTGAATGGAGTTGGCCACCAGTTCCTTGCCGGTGCCGCTCTCTCCCCGGATGAGGACCGTCGCGTTGCTGGCGGCAACCTGGGAGATCATCTGATAGACTTCCCGCATTTTGTTGCTGTTGCCAATGATGTTTTTCATGCGGTATTGTTTTTTGAGCTCCGATTGCAACCGCTCGTTTTCCGATTCGAGTTTTTCCCTTTCCACCCGGTTTCGCTCAAGATAAATGACCTGGGTGGCGATCATGGCCGCCACCACGGACAGGAGTTTTTCCCCTTCTTCCAGGCAGTAACTCTCATCATAGGGCCGGTCCACGGACAGGGCGCCGATCACCTGCTTGTCTTTTTTGATGGGCACGCAGATAAACGAGATTTCATGGCCGTCAAACGCCTTCCGGGCCGCTGTCCGGTTGAGAAACCGGGTGTCCTTGCTTAATTTTGCGATGGTGACCGGCTGACCGGTCTGAATGACCTGGCCGGTGATCCCTTCCCCCAGTTTGTATTTCCCTTTTTCCAGGGCGGTTTTGGAAATGCCGTGGGCCACTTCGATGCTGATTTCATCGCTGAAGGGATTTAAAATGGTGATGGTTCCCCGGATCATATTCTGGGTTTTAGAAAGTAATTCCAGCATGTTATACAAAGACTGCCGGAGGTCGGGGGTCTTGTTCAAAATCTGGGTGATGTGATAGAGCAGGGAAATCGGGTCCGTGATGGTCGTGGCCATGATGTTTTTTATGAATTATGGAATTATTATAATCAGGGGTCGTTGTTAGATGATATTTCGCTCTGCAACAGGTATTTCACTAGGGGGAAGACGGAAAGAAGTCAAGTTATTTAAATCTGATAATTCAGTTGCTAAGTTTTTTTTGAGCGGATAAGATAGCAGGCAAATCAGTTTTGAGCAGGGCTGAATAAAGGGCAACTTAAGGAAAGGAATCGACTATGAAAAAATTAAGTTTATGGGTTCTGGTGTTAGGTGCGTGTATGCTCGTTGGGTGCGCAATGCCGTATTCTCCGGGTATATGGTTCTCAGACATTGATGTCCCGGCTTGCAGTCCGGATGATGCCACTGGTCTTCAGATTGGTTCAAAGACCGGTACTTCACAAATGGTCAACTATGTTGGGGTCGTTGCCATTGGGGATGCCAGTATCAAAACTGCGGCTGCGAATGCGGGTATCAGCAAGGTTAAAACGGTTGATGTCCATTATAACAGCATTTTAGGAATTATCAATACGACCACCACAACGGTTACCGGCGAGTAATGGATTAAAAAATTTTGCCCTGCTTTCTATGATGAAGGGAGTTGTTGCCTGTTTTTGATGCAACCGCTCCCTTTATCCTTTTTGGCCCAGAATTTCCGCCAGCCGGTCAGTAAACTTGAAAAAGAAATGATCCGCCCCGGGAATGACGGCGAATGCTGCGGTGGGATTCCACTGGGTCACCAGTCTTTTCACCAGATCCGGAGGCGCGAATTCATCACGGCTGCCGGTGACCGCCAGCTTGAGATTCGGGATGGATGCGGCGGCGTCAAACGCCATCATGGCCGCCGGCGGGGACACCAGGATAATCGCATCCGCGGCATCTTTTCTCTTCATTTGCGCGATCACCCAGGCCCCGAAGGAATATCCTGCCAGATCAACGGTTTTTATGCCTGTTTGTCTGAGAAAATCCATTGCCCCTGAAATATCCGCCTGTTCCCCGTTGCCGTCATCATAACGGATCTTCCCCTCGGATTAGCCCCAAGATCGATTTAACCATTTGATAATAATATAATTTATTTTTTTGTACAAAAATTTGTAGCCACTA
>PCSG01000150.1 GCA_002772195.1 Desulfobacterales bacterium CG23_combo_of_CG06-09_8_20_14_all_51_8
AAAAGATCTGCAAAAGCCCGGTCTGGATCACCGGCGTCGGCAACTGCATCGACAGCTTCTTCTTAGGAGACCGGGACCTGACGTCTAATTTCGCCCTGAAAAAAGCGGCAGAGCGCGCTTATCAGCGGGCCGCAATTAAGGACCCCCGATCCGCATTTGATGTCATTGAACTCTCCGACCAGTATGCCTACCAGCTTCCCCTGTGGGCGGAAGGCATCGGTATCTGCGACGCCGGCAAGGGAGCAAAATGGCTAGACGATGACGGGCCGGTCAAACAGAACGTCAATCTGTCCGGCGGCATGCTGGCCGGAAATCCCCTGATTCTGGGCGGATTTGTCCGGGCGGCGGAGGCGGCCATTCAACTGCGCAATGAGGCCGGGGATCGGCAGGTAGGTAAGGCGAAAACCGCCATCGCCCACGGCGTCATGGGGCCGGCAGGTCAGTTTCATTCCGTCATCACACTGGCAAGGGATTAGGAGGCAAACAATGAAAAAAAATAGAAACGTCGGCATCATCGGAGTTGGGCAATCCGTTTATTCAAGCCACAGGGAAGAAGTCAATCAGCCGGAAATGATTCATGAGGCGGTTGTGGAAGCATTAAAACATGCCGGAATGACCATCGACGATGTGGACTGCATCGTTCACGGGAATATGGAGCTGTTTGAAATGATTCATCAGCCGGACCTCTGGCATACCATCGGCATCGGCTCCTATGGCAAGGAAACCCTGCGGATCACCACCGGCGGCACCACCGGCGCGACCCTCTGCTGTGCCGCGGATTATCTGGTGTCTTCCGGGCTTCACGACGTGGTGCTGGCCATCGGCTTTGAAAAACTTCAGGAAGGCCATACCACCGGCGGCATCACCAATATGGCCGACCCCCTGTGGGCCAGACAACTCCAGACCGGGGCCTTGACCGGCATGACCGCGGCCCAGGTCATTGAAGAATTCGGCGAAGAACGGGCCAAAAAAGCAGCCATGAAATACCGGATTATCATGGACAAGCACGCCATGAAAAACCCGAAAGCCCATCGCCGCCTGGGCCTGGAATTCGACCAGGCGGATGATTTGATGGTCAATTCTCCGGCCCTGGTGGGGGAACTCCGCATGATTCATATGTGCTCACAAAGCGATGGGGCCTGCGCCGTGATTTTCGCCTCCGAGGAAAAAGCCAAACAATTCCGCAAACAACCCGCCTGGATTAAAGACCATATCACAGTCCATCGGGAAGAAAGCTTCTGCGCATTCGGTGATGCGCCGGTTGTTTATTCTCACCGCTATGCTGCGGAAAAACTCTTTGAACGCAACGGCATCAAAAATCCGCGCAAAGAAATCGATATGTTTGAAATGTACGATCCATCCAGTTGGTGGGGACTCGATTGGCTCCGGCAATTTCTGCTGTTTGAGGGCGATGAACACCTTAAAATGGTTGAAAATGATGAGATCACCATCGACGGCGCCTTCCCTGTCAATCCGTCCGGCGGCGTCACGGCTTCCAATCCCATCGGCGCCACGGCCATGGTGAGGGTCGCGGAAGCGGCCCTTCAAATTATGGGAGAAGCAGGGGAGCATCAGGTCAAAAAAACAGTGAACCAGGCCCTTGCTTCCGGATTCGGCGGAACTCTTTGGACCGTTCTGTTTCTGCTGACCCGGAAAGTCCCCAGGTAAAGCAGAACGAAAGTGAAAAGTGACTAAAGTGAGCTAAAGTTATGGATTGCGCGATACGCGCGATCATTTTTTAAAATTTAAAAAGACAATGCCGCAGGCATTCCATTAACTTTAGTCACTTTAGATCATTTTAGATCACTTTAAACTTATTAATCAAACACAGGAGGCAGAAATGAACTTAGGCCAATATATCGATAATGCCGTCAAAAAATATCGAAATCTTCCCTATATGAAATTTTACGACAGAACCCTGACCTACAATGATATTGACAGACAAATCACGATTCTGGCAAACGCATTGAAAAAACAGGGGTTTAAGAAAGGCGATTTTATCCATGTCTGGGTGCAGAACAGCCCGGAAACCCTCATCGCCTATTACGCCATCATCAAACTCAGCGCGGTGGCCGGCCCCATCAATGGCTGGTGGAAAGCGCCGGAGGTGGAATATCTGTTAAATGATTCCAAAGGCTGCGGACTGATCGTTGAAGAGCAATACCTTCCTATTTTTAACGAAATTAAAGCCAAATGTCCGCATCTCAAAAAAATCATCGAGGTCAGCGAACGGCCGTCTGAGGACCACATTTCCCTTGCCGGACTGCTGGCTGAAGGAGATGAAACGCCTTTTACAAGCGATGCGGACCCTGAAGACATCGCGTTTATCTTCTATACGTCCGGCACCACGGGAAATCCCAAAGGCGTTTTGCTATCCAATAAAAACGTGGCGGCTGACGCGAATGGCATCAACGCGGCCCTGAACACAGCGGAAAACCGGAATTTTCTGTGCTTCCTGCCGCTATTTCATGTCAACGCCATGCTGACCTGCACGTCCTCCATGGAAAAAGGGCACTGTGTCGTCCTTCGGAAACAGTTTTCCGCCAGCGAATTCTGGGAAGTGGTGGAAAAATATAAGATCAACTTCTGGTCTGCGGTGCCTGCGGTCTACCAGATCCTCCTTTCCGATCCCTCACGCCAGAAATTTGACCTCAGCTCTCTTGAATTCGGCATCTGCGGGGCCGCCCCCCTGACCCAGGAAACCATGACCAATTTCCAGGACACCTTCAAGATTCCCATTGTGGAAGGATACGGGCTGACGGAAGGCACCTGCGTTTCCACCATCAATCCCAGAGTTGGGGTCCGCAAAATCGGCTCCATCGGACTGGCCCTGCCCGGCCAGGAAATCCTCATTGTCGATGAGCACGGTAAAGAAGTGCCCACGGGCGAGCGCGGGGAAATCGTCATCAAGGGCGACAACGTCATGAAAGGCTATTTCAACAAGCCCGAAGAAACCGCCAAAACCATTATCAACGGTTTTCTCCACACCGGGGATGTGGGCGTTAAAGACGCGGACGGGTATATTTTCATTGTGGATCGGATGAAAGACATGATCATCCGCGGCGGGGAAAATATCTATCCCAAGGAAATCGACAACCTTCTGGCGGGCCATCCCAAAATCAGCGAAGCCGCCACCGTCGGTGTCCCGGACAAGACCATGGGCGAAGAAGTCAAAGTGTTTGTGGTGGCGGAAGATGACAGCCTCACCGAAGAAGAAGTCATTGAATACTGCAAACAGAAACTCGCCTCCTTTAAAGTCCCAAAATTTGTAGAAATTCTACAAGAAGATTTCCCCAGAAGCCCCATCGGCAAAGTACTCAAAAAGACCCTCCGGGAATGGGGGCTGAAGGGCGCGTCCACCAAGTCCAAAGGTCCGGAAGTATCAGTGGCCGACATTTTCGGCACCATGGAATCCCGGGTCAACCCGGACGGCGTGAAAGGCATTACCGCTAACTACGGATATAAAATCACCGGCACCGACGGAGGCGAGTGGACCGTGTGCGTGGCGGGCGGCAACGTCCAGGTCAAGGAAGGCATCCATGATCCCAACGTCACCACCACCTGCGCGGCCAAAGACTGGATCGCCATTACTTTGGGCAAGCTTGACGGCATGACCGCGTTTACCTCAGGGAAACTGAAAGTCGAGGGGGATCTCGGGCTCCTCACCAAAGCCGCCCAGTTCTTTAAAAAATACACGCCCCCCAAAGCCGCGCCTGAAGTTACGGTGGCGGATATCTTCGGCACCATGGAATCCCGGGTCAACCCGGACGGCGTCAAAGGCATCACCGCCAACTACGGCTATAAAATCACCGGCACCGGCGGCGGGGAATGGACAGTGTGCGTGGCTGACGGCAACGTCAAGGTCAAAGAAGGCATCCATGATCCCAACGTCACCACCACCTGTGCGGCCAAGGACTGGATCGCCATCACTTTGGGCAAGCTTGACGGCATGACCGCGTTTACTTCCGGAAAACTGAAAGTCGAAGGCGACTTGGGGCTCCTCACCAAAGCCACCAAATTTTTTAAAAAATACACGCCCCCGGCCGGCGATGACGCAGGAGAAAAAGGAGAAGAACTGATCGTTCAGAAAAAAATCCTGTCCATCCCCCAGAGGTTCGCCACCGGCCCGGTCATGGGAAAATTTCTGAGTGCATTCAAAGAGAAAAAAATTCTGGCCAACCGGTGCCCGGAATGCGGCCGGCTCCAGCTTCCGCCGAGAGAAGTCTGCGCCGAATGCGTGGTCCGGGCCACAGACTGGGTGGAAGTCGGCCCGGAAGGCGTCGTTTCCATCATGGACGTCACCTTCTATGCCAGTCCGGACCCCCTGACCGGAGAAAGCCGGGAAACGCCCTATGTTTCGGCCCACTTCCTCCTGGATGGATGCAAAGGCCATGAAACCCTCTGGCATGAATTAAAACCAGAGGATATGAGCCGCGCGAAAAAAGGCGACCGGGTACGGCCGGTATGGAGTGAAAACAGAATCGGCGCCATCACGGATATCAAATACTTTGAACTAATATAGGCTGTAGGGGTTTGGGCTGAGGGCTGAGGGGTTGGATGAATGGATCATTTCTTAAAAGCATCCAAACTGCCCGCCCTATAGCCTACCGCCTGCCTGCCTAAATAACCTTTTTCCCGGTTTACCCGGGTCAGGAGACCATTATGAGTACAGCAATAAGTGATTCTTTTGTCGTCCAAGGAAAGCTGGCCCTTCCCTATCAGTATTTTGCCGGCCGCACCGGCAGCCGGTTTATTATCAGTCTTCGCGATGAAAAAAAAATCAGGGGCCTGAAATGCGATAAATGTGGCAAGATATTTGTGCCGCCCCGGGCTTCTTGTGAAACCTGCATTGTGGACATTTCCGAAAACTGGGTGGATGTCAAAAACACGGGCGTTGTCACCGGTTTCACCATCATCCGCTACAAAGAACCCCACCAGCTCATGGAGCCGCCCTATATTCTGGGACTCATCAAACTCGACGGGGCAGATACGCCGCTGGCCCATATCGTCAAGGGCGTGGCCTTGAGCAAAATGGAGACCGGTCTTAAGGTCAAAGCGGTTTTTGCAAAAAAAACCACCGGAAGTATCATGGATATCGACCATTTCCAGGTCTTAGACGATAAGCCCAAATTTGAAATGGGCTATTCCTATGACGAATTGGAAATCGGCATGTCCGCCTCCTTCACCAAAACCATTTCAGAAACCGACGTCTATCTGTTTGCGGGTATTTCCGGCGATTTCAACCCCATGCACATGAATGAGGAATTCGCCAAGATGACGCCTTTCGGCACCCGCATCGCCCACGGCGCCCTGCCCCAGAGCCTGATAGCGCCGGTCCTCGGAATGAAACTCCCCGGATTGGGAACGGTCATTCCGGAAATCACCGTCCGGTTCAAACGGCCCACGTATTTCGGCGACACCATCACCGCTATGGGCGAGGTGGTTGAAAAACTCGAAAAGAAACGGTGGGTCCGCATGGAGTTGCGCTGGACCAATCAGAAAGATGAACTGGTGGCGGAGGGGTCGTGCCTGGCGATTCCGCCGATGCCTTTCAATAAATAAGTTTCAAAGTGAGCTAAAGTTTGAAGTGAACTAAAGTTATGGAATACTGCAATTTTAAAATAGATGGAGCAAAGCGACACCTTAACTTTAGGCACTTTAGCTCATTTTAGTCACTTCAAACTTTCGTTAAAACCAATAACGCCATTGTTATAATGTTATAAGGACAAACCTTATGTCTTTTGAATTCAAAACCGAATCCACCTATCAGGAATATTTCACCAAGGCCCATGACATGGTCCGCAAATCCGTCCGGGAATTTATCAAAAAAGAAGTCCTGCCCTTTATTAACGACTGGGAAGAAGCCGGCGAATTTCCGAAAGAAATATACAAAAAAGCCGGGGATGTCGGAATCCTCGGCATCGGCTTCCCCGAACAATACGGCGGCACACCGGGGGATGTCTTTTTCGGGGTTGCCGCCAGTGAGGAACTCATGCGTTCCACATCCGGCGGTTTCTGCGCCGGCCTGGGGTCTTTAAACATCGCCCTGCCCCCTATCTTAAATTTAGGCTCCGAAGCGCTCAAAAAAAAATTCATCCCCCCGGTTCTGGCCGGTGACAAAATCGCGGCCCTGGCCATTACCGAACCCGGCGGCGGGTCGGATGTGGCCAGCATCAAAACAACGGCGGTAAAAGACGGCGATCATTATGTCATCAACGGCAGCAAAACCTTTATCACCAGCGGGTGCCGGGCAGATCAAATCACCTGCGCGGTCCGCACAGGCGGGGAAGGCGCGCGCGGCATCAGCATGATTGTTGTGGAAAAAGGGACCCCGGGTTTTTCGGTCTCCAAAAAACTGAAAAAAACCGGCTGGTGGGCCTCCGACACCGCCGAACTCTTTTTCGACAATTGCCGGGTGCCGGCGGAGAATCTCATCGGAGAGGAAAACCAGGGATTTTACGCCATCATGATCAATTTCCAGCAGGAACGCCTGGCGCTCGCGGTCATGGCCAACATGACGGCCCGCATGGCCCTTGAAGAAGCCATCAAATACGCCAAGCAGCGGGAAGCCTTCGGCAAGCCCCTCACCGGCTTTCAGGTGACCCGGCACAAGCTGGCGGACATGGCGACCCTGGTTGAGGCCAGCACGGAATTCACCTACCGGGTGGCGGCCAAAATCGGGGCCGGTGTCGACCAGATCAAGGAGGTTTCCATGGCCAAGAATTTCGCCTGCTCGGTCAGCGACCGGGTCACCTATGATGCCGTCCAGATTTTCGGCGGATATGGATATATGCGGGAATATGTGGTGGAACGCCTTTATCGGGACAATCGGATCCTTTCCATCGGCGGCGGGACAACGGAAATCATGAAAGAAATCATCTCTAAAATGATGATATAAGCGGAGGTAGAAATATGAGCGGTAAAGTCGCCGTCTGCGCCGTGGCGCAGATCAAAAATGAACCGGACATCTGGTACCAGCGGTTTCAAGGCATGCTCCTGGATTGTTTTGAATCCATCATCAGCCAAACCGGGGTGACCTTTGACATGGAAACGGGCATCCGGAACATCATCACCTGTTCGGATGATGTGTTCGACGCCCGGACCATTTCCGACAACGGCATGACCGACGCCGTGGGCGCGCATTTCCGGGGAGAGGAAAAAATCGCCCAGGACGGCATCAACGGCCTGGGATATGCCATGGCCTGCATCCTGTCAGGCCATGATGATGTGGTCCTGTTGATGGGGCACTGCAAGGAATCCCAGTCGGAAAGCCGAAATATGTGCACCAACCTCTCATTCGACCCGTTTTTCTGCCGGCCCCTGGGCATGGATTTCACCAATGCCAGTGCATTCCAGGCAAGAGCCTACATGAACAAATCCGGAGTGACAGATGATCATCTGGCAAAAATCGTAGCCCGCTCCCGGCAGATGGGCGCTAAAAATCCCTTTGCCAGAAAAAACAATCCAATTTCCGAACAGGATGTGTTGAACTCTCCGATGCTGGCCGATCCCATCCGGCAGCTTCATCAATACCCGGTCACGGACTGGGCCGTGGGCATGCTCATTTGCTGCGAGGCGCGCGCCCATGAGTTTACCGATACCCCGGTATTTCTCACGGGATTCGGCAACTGCATGGATTCTTATTTTCTAGGAGACAGAGAGTTGACGTCCAATTTCGCTTTAAAAAAAGCCGCCCAAAGGGCTTTTCGGATGGCCGGCATTTCAGATCCCAAAAAGGATTTTGATATTGCGGAATTAAATGACGCCATTGCCTATCAGCTGCCCATGTGGGCGGAAGGCTTAGGGCTCGCCGATGAAGGCCAGGGCGGCAAATGGGTTGACTCCGGTGCGTTGGATGCCCAGCATGTCAACCTATCCGGCGGCATGTTAAACGGCAATCCGGTGATGCTGGGAGGCCTTGCCCGGGCAACGGAAGCCATTCTTCAGCTTCAGGGTAAGGCGGGCGACCGGCAGGTGGAAGGGGCAAAAAAAGCTGTGGCCCATGGCACCACCGGCCCGGCCGGACAGCATCACAGCGTCCTTATTCTTGAAAACCAGGGGGTATAAATAAATGAAATATAAAAAGAAAAACAGAAATGTCGGCATCGTCGGCATCGGCGAGACCAAATTTTCCAGCCATCGGGAAGACGTGAACCAGCCGGAAATGATTCATGAAGCCGTCCGCCAGGCCCTGGATGACGCCGGCTTAAAAATTGATGATATTGACTGCGTGCTTCATGGCAATATGGAGCTGTTCGAAATGATCCACCAGCCGGATCTCTGGCATGTCCTGGGAACAGGCGCATATGGAAAAGATTCCTTTCGTCTGACCACCGGCGGCACCACCGGCGGGACCTTGGTCTGCGCTGCGGACAACCTGGTGGCCTCGGGCATGTACGATGTGGTCATGGCCATCGGCTTTGAGAAACTTCAGGAAGGCCACACCACCGGCGGCATCACCAATATGGCGGATCCCCTGTGGGCCAGAAAACTCCAGACCGGGGCGCTGACGGCCCAGGCAGCCGTGAAGCTCATCGATGAATTCGGCGCGGAACGGGCCCGACGAGCAGCCATGACCTATCGCATCATCATGGACAAGCACGCCTGCAAAAATCCCAACTCCCACCGGGCTTTCGGCCTGGACTGGGACCAGATGGACGACCTCATCAAAAACTCGCCGCCGCTCATCGGCGACCTGCGCCTGATCCACATGTGTTCCCAGTCGGACGGGGCCTGCGTCATAATTTTCGCATCTGAGGAAAAGGCGAAACAGATTACTCAAACCCCGGTATGGATCCGGGATCATATTACGGTCCACAGGGAAGAGACCCTGGATCTGCATAATAATTTTTATCCCAACCGAACCACCCACCGATTTGCCGCCGAACAACTATACAAGCGCAACGGCATCATAAATCCCCTGGAATATTTTGATGTGTTCGAGATGTATGATCCGTCCGCATGGTGGGGAGTCGACTGGCTGCGGGAATTTTTTCTGCTCAAGGATGATGAACACTTAAAACTTGTCGAGAACCGAGAAATCATGATTGACGGCAAAATGCCCATCAATCCATCCGGAGGCGTGATTGCCGCCAATCCCATCGGCGCCACAGCCATGGTCCGGACGGCCGAGGCCGCCAAACAGATCCGGGGCAATGCCGGTCCGCACCAGATTCCGAGGCCGGTCAACCATGCCCTGGCATCCTCTTTCGGCGGGACCATGTGGACGGTGTTAACCATTCTTGAAAAAGATTTGAACTGGCAGGGGGGAGACCATGAGTGAATTTTACGGAATAAAGATTGAAGACATCTTCAATTCCATGAAGGACCGGTTCCGGCCCGAAGGCGCGGCCGGCATCGAAAACACCTTCGGATATGCCATCAAGGGCATCGGCGGATGGAAGCTGACCATTGCAAAGGGCGCAATGGCAGTTGACAAAACCGATGACCTGTCCGGATGCGATGTGGTGCTGGACACGGACGGCGAAACGTTTGTGGGCTTAACCATCGGAAAAGTAGATGCCATGTCTGCCTTTACTTCCAGAAAAATAAAAGTAAAGGGGGCTTTCAATACCTTCGGCCTGACCAGCCGGATGTTTCACAAGTACATGACGCCGGGCCAGGAAACAAGGCAGGCGCAGGAGATGATTGCCCTTAAGAAAACTATTTCGGTGAATCAGCGGTTTGCCACCGGCCCGGTTTTCGGTAAGTTTTTAAAAGGATTAAAGGAGAAAAAAATTCTCGCCGTCAAATGCCCGGTATGCGGCCGGCTTCAGTCCCCTCCCCGGGAAGCCTGCGCGATCTGCCGGGTCAGAAATACGGAATGGGTGGAGATCGGGCCGAAAGGCGAAATGCGGATGCTGGAATACTGCTATTACGCCAGCCCGGATCCCCTGACCGGCGAAACCCGTGAAACCCCTTACGGCGCCATCGGCATCCTGCTCGACGGCTGCAAAGACGAAGAAGTCTTCTGGCATCTGCTGCGGCCCGACCAACTGGGCAAGGTCAAAATGGGTTCTGTTTTAAACGGCAAGGTAACCCATGGCACCCGGCTCCGGCCGGTCTGGAATGAACGGCGAACCGGCACCATCGAAGACATTAAATATTTTGAAATCGACGAATGAGGAGGCAGGCCATGGAAAAAAATTTTGATACCACCGACTGTTACCTGATCAATGGAAAACTGGCCCTGCCCTATACCTATTTCGCCGGGCGGGTCGGCAGCACGTTCATTACGACCATTCGGGACAACCATAAAATCATGGGCGTGAAATGTCCCACCTGCGATAAGGTGTTTGTGCCGCCAAGACAAACCTGCGAGCGCTGCCAGGCGGATATCCAGAATAACTGGGTGGAGTTGGGAAACATCGGGAAGGTGATCAATTACACCATCGTCCGATATGATGACAAGCACCTTCCGAGAAAAGCCCCGTTTGTTCTGGCCATGATTCAACTGGACGGCGCGGACACCCCCATGGTGCATATTTTAGACGAAGTTGATCCGGACGCTGTGATAGAAGGCATGAAAGTGC
>PCSG01000199.1:0-2582 GCA_002772195.1 Desulfobacterales bacterium CG23_combo_of_CG06-09_8_20_14_all_51_8
TTTTTTTTCATTTAACATTTAAGTAAAAGGCCTCGGATTTTGAGTGAATATATTCAACTTAACCGAACTGGATAACCAGATTTTTTTATAATACCCGCGTTTCACCCGCTTGCCGGATTCGTCGAACACATCCTGAAGGGTGGGCGCTTCACCGCAACTGGTGTATTTTTCAATCAGTTTTTGGCTTTTTGAATTCTCGAACACCTTGTAGCCGGTAATGTAGGGGAAATACCCTTCCAGCAGGCTGATGCCCTTGACCAGCTTCCGGAACCGCGGGTTGCGGGTGCAGAAATACATGGCCCGGTAGAAATTTTTCTGGGCCTGCACCATGAAATTAAACACATACCGGGGCACAAACCGGATTTTGGGGATTACATGGCCGGGGACCGGATTGTTTTTAGTATAAAATTCAAACCCTTCATCATGAAGATAGTTGATGGGAATGCCATTGGGGCCCGCGGCCAGGCGCAGCACCCCCTGATGGAGGGCATCGCCCGCCATGATGTCGGAGATCACCGCCGCCACCCAGTCCACCGGCACGATGTCCAGGCGGTTGTCCGCCGATGTCAGGAACGGCAATTTTCCCAGGTATCCCAGCATCATCACCACATAATGCAGGTTATAGGTCCGGGTCTTGCCGGTTTTTGCGGAACCGCCGATAATGCTGGGCTCAAAAATCACGATCTGATCATTTAACCGATTGATTTTATCCAGAACAAATGCTTTGGCCTCGGCCTTGGTCCGGGCATAGGTATTGTCCGGCGTGCCCGGATGAAATTCCGGGAAATCCTCGGGAATGGGTTTTTTATATTGACCGTAGGCATAACCAGTTGAAATATAATACAAAGTTGCTTTTCTTAGTCCCTTCTGGCGGCGACGCTGAGTGATGGCGTTAAACAGATCATAAATTTTCAGGGTAAAGACGACATTCGGCATTCGGATTTTATCATAGGGCTGGTCAAAGCGGACATCCGCAGCCCCGTGAAGGATTTTATCCGTGTTTTCAATGAGTTCGGAATATACTTCCGGATTAATGCCCAGGTTGTCCTCGTCCACATCGATTTCCACCAGCCGCGACCGGCGCACAAGATTCTCTTTGGCGATCTGATCCAGATCCATGGCCTTGACAACGGATTCAAAGCGTTTTTGAATGCCGTTTCCCTTGGCATCTCCCCGGATGGCGAAATAAAAATGCGGGTCCGGGTCTTTTTTGATCAGATTTTCAACAATGATCGGAACCACCGTTCCGGTGATGCCTGTCACGAAATATTTCATATCGCCCCCTTCAGTTCCTTAACATCTGAAAAACAATTTTCCCGATCAGAAAACATTGGACAGCTTGAACATGGTCAGCAGTTTAAGCGCCGGGAACCGCCACTGGTGGGCGCTGTAAAACCGGTTGGTCCGCCCCTCGAATCTGGATTTGGTAAATGCGATCCCCTTGAAATTATATATAAAATTCCCATAGCGATAAATCAGGCGCTCGGCGTTTTTCAGCAGCCCGGATTCATGGGCCGCATTTTCATCATCCAGCACCAGGATCGACAGGCCCAGATTCACTTCTTTGAGCCCTTCTTTTTTAAAGGTTTCAACGGCATGGGTGATGAGGGAGTAAAAAATCCCTTGACGGAAGTCGTGGCTGAACCGTGAGATGTTGGGCACATAGCTGATGATTTCGCCGTCCTTGTAAATGGGATCAAAAAACACAAATCCGACCAGTTCGTCATCCTGGTACGCGAAGAATTTCCGGGTGGCGTCCTCGTGATCCATGACCATGGGCCGGATCAGAAATCCGATCTCCCGGTTTTTGATCTTGCGGGTGGCCATCCAATTTTTTGAAAGTTCGTGATGACGGGTTTCATCGGGATTTTCACGGATCACAATGCCTCGTTTCCGGGCCTGATTCAGGGACGTGCGCAGAATCTGCTTTTTTTTGCCGGCGAGGTTCCAGGTTTCCAGATCAATCACGGATTCAATGCCGAACTGAGTGGTGTAAAACCCGAACCGCTCGTGGATCAGCCGGGCCACGGGTTCCGTGATCTGAATAAACCCCGTGCGCTTGAATTTCGCCAAAAAGGCCCCGATCAGGGCTTCCCGGTCTTCCGGATGGCAGATGGGATCTGACAGGACCATCTGGTTGCCCCATTTCTGCATATAAGCGATAAACCCCTTGCCCGGGACATCAAAAAATTTCATTTTCGGCTGGAGGGTGGAAAACGACATGCAGTGGCTGCCGTATTTCCGCATATACGCCATGCGCTGTTCAAAAGTGAATTCAAAATTGTCCTCGCAAGCCGTAATTTTCGCATTGTCGGCAGGCAGTGCCCAGACATCGGACAGAGGCCTCGCCTGACTCATGGCATTTGATGAACTGTTGAATATAAACATGGAATTCCCCTTTGATCCAAATTAATGTGGAAATTGTTTGTCATTGATGACGGTGTGAATATGACACACTTCAGGAAAGTTGTGTTTCGAAAAGACTATGGGGTTTCTGCTAGGGAATTTCTAGTGACAGAGGCGGGAACACCAAAAAATTGATATGCCTGAATGACAAATTTTGCCGCAACGGCGAAACTCGA
>PCSG01000199.1:2640-4028 GCA_002772195.1 Desulfobacterales bacterium CG23_combo_of_CG06-09_8_20_14_all_51_8
TCATATCCCTTAAAGCGCGTCATTCCGGACAAGGGAGCGAAGCGACTGCGATCCGGAATCCAGAAAGGGAATAACTTCAGCGAAGTGGATAACCAGCTAGTGGGGTGAACGCCAATGCAGGCCGTCGGGAAAACCGGCTGTGATCCGCCGGAACCTGCACCACCGGGAAAAGAAGGGGGCCGGGGCTAAAGAAAAAAAAGGACGAGTTTTGGTATATGGAAAAAAGCGCCTGCACCGGCCCCCTGGAAGGATAGATTATCGCGTTTTCTCAAATCACAGGGGACTGATCGATGAATCTGAAATTTTTTCAGACATATCTGCGGCCGGAAGAAAAATGGTCACCTCCGTGCCCCGGCCGATTCTGCTGTCCGCCGTGATCACGCCGCTGTTGCCAGCGACGATGCCGTGCACCACGGAAAGCCCCATGCCGGCGCCGCCCGCAAAATTTTTGGTGGTAAAATACGGGTCGAAAATCCGGTCCAGATGGGCCGGGTCAATCCCCTGGCCGTTGTCCCGGACGATCAGCCGGACAAAAGTATTTTGGGGCGAATGGCCATTCCGAATCCCGGGGACATCCCGGGCGGCAACCGCTTCAAGAACCACCTCAATGACGCCCCGTCCATCGCTGAAAGATTCCACGGCGTTTGTCAGAAGATTTTCCACGATAATCCGCAAATCGCCGGGGTCATTAAGAAGCGGACGGCAATGGGCGTCCAGGTGCCGGATGATTTTTATTTTGTCCGACAGGATGGCGGATTGCATTTGCGTGATCTGTGTTTCGATCACCGCAGCCGCAAAAATGGACTGGGGGGCCTGATCATTGATCTTGCCGAAACGGATCAGTTGCCAGACCGTTTCTTTTGCCCGATCCCCGGCGCTTTGAATGCGCTTGAGCAGCGTGACAGCCGGATGATCACCGGACATTTTTGCCAAGGCAAGTTCCGCGCTCCCCAAGATCACCGAAAGAAGATTGTTAAAATTATGGGCGATCCCGGCGGTTAACGTTGTCATGGCCGCCATTTTCCGGGATTGACGGATTTGTTCATCCATGAGTTTGCGTTCCGTCAGATCCCTTGCAATGGATAAAATCAGGCTTTCCCCGCCATACTGGATACAGGTCCGGCTCACTTCAACCGGAATAAAGAGTTTATCCCGCCGCTGATGCCGCGTTTCGACAACCTCGGGTTCATGGAAATCCATTTGCTCCCGGATCGTTGCAATCTTATTGGCCGAGACAGCCTCCGGTTCAATCGCACGGATGGTCAAATTCAGCAGGTTCTCTCGGTCATAACCGAGCCGGTGGCAGGCCGCCTGATTGACGATTCTGATTTTTCCGCTGCTATCATATAAAAAAACCGCGTCCCCAGCCTGGTCAATCATGGCCCGGA
>PCSG01000199.1:4042-5948 GCA_002772195.1 Desulfobacterales bacterium CG23_combo_of_CG06-09_8_20_14_all_51_8
GCTTCCACCTGCCGTCGCCGTTCAATATCCTTGCGCAGTTGAATGTTTATTTCCTCGTTTTCATTTACCATCTTCTCCAGCCGGGCGACCATGTTGTCGCATTCCCGGGCCAGGGTCCCGATTTCATCATTTCGAAACAACCGGAGCCGCCTGGACAGGTCCCCGGTTTTTTTAATGAAAAGCACATGACGGCTCAGCGCGGAGAGCGGATTTAAAATTATTTTTTTGAGGCTCAGGGAAATAAGAACCAGGATGCCTGCGCCGGCCGCGAGAATCAGCAGAATGCTGTTTCGCACTGTATTCTGGCCTTTGCGGGAGATTTGCCGGGCAAAACTGGTGCTGACAGCGACCGCCGGTTTTCCGCTGATATCCGGAAACGCAGCATGCACATGCAACAGGTCATCATCCCCGACATAAACCTCAAACCCGTTTTTCCTATCACCCGTCAACTCACCGCAAGGGGGAGCGCCGGGAATTCCCGTCAATGAAAATTTCACCTGGGTCTGTTTCGCGATCTGGGCGACCATGGTTTCGTCCAGGAAACGGCCCATGATCAGTGTCCCCCGGGACGGGCCGTCATAGTTGCTTTTTAATATGGGGACGGCGGCAACCACCATGGGCCCGGCTTCGGAAAGGACCAAGCCCTGGATGTCCCCTTTCTGGTCAGACCCGCTGACATTGCCGGTGCGCATCGGATGCCCGGCGGGTAAGCCCTCTTTTGGAAACAGGGCCAGTTCCATTTCCTGCACTGCGTTCAGGTCATAGACTTTCCCCCAAATCATCCGCCCGTTGGCATCATAGATGTAAATCACGTTCAGATGATTGGCGAAAAATGTGGTGGGCACCAGATTGGATGTAATATAGGCATCGGATCGGGACTGAACAAAATCATAGGTATCATCCCAGGCCGACCAGTCCCAGGCGAAGGTATTCAAATGCGCGATTTCATTTTGCAGCGCTTTTAATACCCGGTCCGCGTCCTTGACGGCTTCATCGCGTTCCAGGGAATAAAACCCCGGCAGCACGACAAACCGCTGAACGCCGTACTCCGCAACGATTAAGCAGAACAAGGCGGCGCACAAAATCACGCCGATTTTGATTCGAATGGGCATTAACAGGTTTTCCCGGTGTTTTAAAAGCACCTGTAGTTTAAACGAAAAAAACTTAAATAGGATTCAATTAGTTATGCAATTTTTATTCCCTTTTTCCGATTTGTCTGAAAATGATTGCGGCCATTTGCAACTATATGTTATTAAACGATTTCATTAAAACATACCAGATGGACCGGCGCACGCTACGGCCGACGACCTTGCATTAACGACCTGCCTGTGACAATTTTTGTCAGGGCGTTTCAACAATTGTCACTCGGACAGATAAATGAGGTTAATTTTTTCACTCACCGGGAAAAGACGTGAAAACGCATGAATTCCTCAGGAAATAAAATTGACAGGACCGGGAAAAGCTGATTTTATTTTTTAAGTTTTTTCCGGAATAACAAAGGATCGCCGCCCATGATACCCATTGAAACACTGATGGCATTTTTTCTCGCCTCCGCGCTTCTGGCCCTGTCGCCCGGGCCGGACAATATTTTCGTCCTGACCCAGTCCGCACTTTCCGGAAAATTGGCGGGGATCGCCGTGACCATCGGGCTGTGCACGGGGCTCATCGTTCACACCCTGGCCGTGTCCTTCGGAGTGGCCGTGATTTTCCAGACATCGGCCATGGCGTTTACGGCGCTTAAGATCTTCGGGTCCGGATATCTCCTGTTTCTGGCCTGGCACGCTTTCCGAGCGCAGGCTGCCCAGATCACGCCGGGACAGAACACCGGGCGCGATTACCTGAAGCTCTACCGACGGGGGATTATCATGAACATCACCAACCCCAAGGTGTCCGTTTTTTTTCTGGC
>PCSG01000119.1 GCA_002772195.1 Desulfobacterales bacterium CG23_combo_of_CG06-09_8_20_14_all_51_8
AAAAATTGCCGTTTGGAAGATTAAAAAAATAATTTCAGGATATTATATGGCATATCCCGCCTCAATTGAGGGGGAAGATCCGTTTAAAATTGGAAAAGATAAATATGGCGTTGGAGTTGGGCAGCGGTCTCTCTCCTGTCATGAAACACACGGATCGAATGGTGTATTCTGACTTGTCTTTTATTGCGTTGAAACAACTCAAAGAAAAATTAGGCAGGGGGATTTATGTGGTCGCTGATGGCGTTAATTTGCCTTTTAAGTCCGGGTTTTTTTCGCATGTTATTTGTTCGGAAGTGCTGGAGCATATCCCCAATGACGGTCAGGTTATGAGCGAAATGGCAAGAGTGATGAGACTATCGGGCAGATTGATGATCACCTTTCCCCATCGCAAAGCTTATTATACTTTTGATGATCGGTTTGTTTCGCATTTGCGCAGATATGAGTTGTCTGAAGTAAAAATAAAATTAGAACAGTCAGGATTTATGATTAACCGTATCCAAAAGGTGCTGGGGCCCATGGACAAGGCCACCATCTGTCTGTTGATTTTTTTGTTTATGTCTTTTCAAAAAATTCACAAAAAGGACATTTGGGGAAAAAACGATTTCAAACCTGCAAAAGCAGTTGTTTGGTTTTTTAAACTTGTAAATTATTTTTATACCGCGCTGGCATGGCTGGATGCCAGAATAACGCCCATGTCAATGTCTTCGGTTTTACTGGTTTATGCTACCTTGTTGAAAACTGATCCGGGCGGTAAAGATCGAAAAAATATATAGCAATTCAGATGGATCGCCCCGTTTTTTTATAAAATCGATACCGAAAATAGAATCCATGGACTTTCGAAAAATTTCCAACCTGCTTAATCATTCCCTTTGGCCAATATTTCTGATTGTTATTATAACATCAATAATTTATATCCAAGCCGTTCAGTTTGATTTTGTCAACTATGATGACGATGGTTATGTTTATCAGAATCCTTTAGTAAAGTCGGGGATCAGCATTAATGGTACGATAGAAGCTTTTGCTAAGGTGCACAAAGCCAACTGGATTCCACTGACTTTGATTTCATACATGACGGATACGGAGATTTTTGGCGTTTCTCCCGCCGGATACCATTTCACAAATATTATTTTCCATGTTCTGAATGCGTTGTTGGTGTTCTTTTTTTTAAGAATCAGTACCGGTCGCGCATGGTCTGGTTTTTTTGTGGCCATGCTTTTTGCAATCCACCCCCTGCATGTGGAGTCCGTCTCCTGGATATCCGAGCGAAAAGACGTGTTAAGCACTTTTTTCGGCCTTTGCTCCATAATCATGTATGTTCGATACGCAAAAAAAAAGGAATGGGAAAAATATGTTGCAGTTTTTCTGCTGTTTTTATGCAGTCTGATGTCCAAGCCGATGCTGGTAACACTTCCAATGGTTTTTCTTCTGCTTGATTTCTGGCCACTCTGGCGAATGTCATCTAATCAAATTTCTGAAAATTTCCGAAATCTCCTGATGCTTATTCTAGAAAAACTTCCTTTTTTTATCCTTTCCTTAGTATTCAGCCTCATTGCCATTTTGAGCCAGAAATCAGGCGGTGCTGTGGGCACTACATCCAGGTTCCCCTTTCCGGTCAGACTGATGAACGCGGTGGTCTCTTATGCGGAATACCTCTATAAGGCGTTCCGGCCGACAAATCTTTCGGTTATTTATCCTTATCAACATAATATAGGTATGTTACACCTACTGATCAGCATTTTTGTATTGCTGACGATTACGTGTGGCGTTTTTTTCTGGAATAAAAAAAATCCCGCTTTGCTTGTGGGATGGTCATGGTTTTTAATAACGCTTTTACCGGTCATCGGGTTAATTCAGGTGGGGACACAGTCCATGGCCGACCGTTACACATATTTTTCATTGATCGGTCTGTCCATCGCGGCAGTGTGGGCCATGCATGATTTCACAATTAAATTTCAACTCAATAAACGGATCGTCGGAATAGTCATGGCAGCCATAATCTTAACGTTTTCCATGATGACTGTAAACCAAGTGAGCACATGGAAAAACAGCGAGACACTGTTTGCCCATGCACTGTCGGTGACGAGGGACAACTGGGTGGCCCATTTAAATTATGGGGAAGCGCTTATTGAAAAAGGAGAGGTGGATGCGGCCATCGACCAATACGAAAAAGCGCTGGCAATCAAGCCGGATTTTGAATTGGCGTACTTAAATATCGGCGCTGCATTCGCCCAAAAAGGACAAACAGATACCGCCATTGCCTATTATCAAAAAGCGCTGGCAATAAAACAAAACCTGCCCACCGCATGGTTGAATCTGGGAAATGCGTATTTTCGGAAAGGTATGCCGGACAAGGCTATGACTCATTATGAGACGGCGCTTTCATTTAAACCGAATTTTGCGGAAGTGTATTGCGGTATCGGAGCAGTGATGGCAGGGAAGGGCGATTTGCATAAAGCAATGCAGGCATTTCAGCAGGCGCTTGACATTGATCCGGGGTCGATTTTAGCCAGAACCAGTATCAGGCGGATTGAACAAAAAATGACGACAACTCAATAAACGCCCATTTTTGTAGAATTTGCTGATTTCAGGCGGAAGGCGTGGGCAATAGACGGAGACTTTGTTTATATATTTCAAATTCGCTTTCAATAAAAGGCTCCATTTTTTCAATCCCGATGATTGGAAACAGGATATCTGAGCTAAATTTTTGTAAATCATTCCCGGCTTTTTCAGCGCCTGTTAATTTAAAAAAAATGCTTAATAATTCAGAAGCTTTTTCGGTATCGCCACTCAAATAATAATTTTTTGACATTCTCAGATAAACAATGGGTTCTTCAGGATGTTTTGAAAGATAAATACCATAAAAAAATGTTGCCCTTTTTTGATATCCAGCCATGCTGAGCGCTTCAGCAATGTTCAATAAACCCTTTTGGTTTTCTGAATTTTCCCGATAAATCTCTCTGAACAGGTCGAGCGCCTGATTATAATCTCCAATGTGCAGAAGACATGCGGCTTTAAGGCTCTCCAGCGCCGATGTATTCGGATTTTTGTCGATCATCTGGATTGCCTTATCCCATGCTGCTTCTTTCATATACGTCTGGATAAGAAAATCAAAAGCGACCATATAGTTTTCATCGGTTTCAAGCGCCAGTTGAAAAAAATGTCGGGCGCTTTCATAATTATGCTGGTGAAAAAAGATCAACCCCATATTGGCAAGAGTGGAAGCTTTTTCTTCTTTTGCATCATGCATATAACCGGTTAATGCTTTTGAATAATATCTTAACGCCATTTCAGGGTTTTTCATTCCAATGACAAACCCCATGGACTGCTTTGGCCGGGCGTGGCCGGGCGCTTTATTCATGGCATCAAACCATATTTTTTCTCCTGAACCCCAGTCAAAATTTCGTGTGTAAGTGGCGATGCTTGTCAGAAAAATAATGGCGATTATGAAAAAGCGGATCATCATTCCAATTGGTTGACGGGACTTTAAGTGATCGGATACGTGATAAAGCGCTACTGCCACCGGGGGAAAAAGGAATACAGACGGCAGATAATTTCTATGTTCGAAGACCATCTCAAGTGGCAATATGCTTGATTCTATACTGTGAGCAACGAAATAGAACACAGCGCCAAATCGAATCAGCAGTGGAATCTTAGGGGAAACAACACATGCAGTGAAAAATGACACCATCAGAGCAATATATAAAAAGGTCTGGGGAGGTGAAAAAATTCCCGATGATATAAGAATTTCATGCTCGAGTGAAAATCGCTGCGGCAATGGATAAAAAATAAGCGACAGGTAATACAGCAGGATTTTAGGCTGGGTGAGAAGCCGTTCATAAAGTGTGAAAGGCCTTTTTTCATACAACGCCTGCAATTTTGGCAAGCTGACGGTGTAAAACAAAAAACATAGGGCAAGAACAATGAAGATCAAAAATCCAGCAATAAATTCTTTTCTGGTAAGTATCTGGTAGTCCGCTTTCCCGAAAAGAAAATATTCTAAGACCAGAATCAAGGGAATGGTGATGATGCCGTTTTCCTTTGAGAAGAAAGAGCATGCAATCCCGACCGTGCAACAGATATAATAAATAATTTTTTGTTTAGTGAATTTTGCCAGCCGGGCTTCAATAAAAAAACCGAGCGACATGAGTGAAAAAAAAGCACATAACGAGGCCATTCTTTGGACAATGTATGTCACAGACTGAATCTGAATGGGATTTACCGCCCAGAGAACTGTTGAAAGTAAAACAATAAAGTGCTTTTCCCTGTCAGGGATTTTTTCAAGCGCCGGGGTTCTGAAAACAAGAATCAGCAACCACATCAGCATCAGTGACGTTGCCGCGTGAAGTGAGATATTTACAAAATGATATCCAATGACATCTTTCCCTCCGACAAGGGCATTCATGGCGAATGAAAAGCATGATAATGGGCGGTATAGCTTTTCAGGCTTCGAAAGCGAGGAATAGAAGCTGCCCTTTATGTTTTTTATTGACAGACTGTTGATCTGTATTTTTGGGTTATCTACGATATTGTGAAAGTCGTCTAAAATCCAGGGAGAGTGAAATGTATTTGAATAGATAATAAAGACGAGAGCGACGATCATGAGCCAGGGTAACGTATATTTGAACTCTGTTTCTTTTAACATTTGCATCTTTCTTACCGGTGGCCTATGATAACAAATCAGCGCAATCGCGGCGGAGCCTTTTGCGTAATGCTTGTTTTATAAGCTGTTTACTTCGTTTTGTTTTGCATAATCCGCAAAACAGTATCCAGACCCTTTTGGGATTCCTGGTGACCGGGTCGGATTTCCAATGCCTGATTGAAAAACTTCAATGCGTTATCGGGATGGCCCAAACCGAGCGCCACAGCCCCGAGTTTGGACAACACATCAGGATTGTCCGGTTCATGTTGAAGGGCGTATAGATATATATTTTCAGCTAAGTCCAGGCGTCCGCTTCTATAATAGATATTTCCTAAATTTATACTGGCTAAAGTATTATCTGGTTTGAGTTCGATGGCTTTTTGATAATATTGAGCTGCGAGAGTTTGTTTTTGCAGGGCATTGTAAGCAACTCCCAGTAAAAAATAGAGTTCGCTATTGGATGGATCTGTTGTTAGTGCTTGATTATAGTATTGAATGGCTTGTTCATACTTGCCCATATCCGCCATTGCATAGCCTGTTAATCTCAATGCTTTAGAATCATCTGGTTTAATTTTTAATGCCTGGTTGAAATAGGTGATCGCTTCTTCGATTTTTTCCATGTTCATCAAGGCCATCCCCATATTTATCAGGGCGTTGTAGTGTCTGGGATTTTTTTTTAGAATAAATTCATAATGCGGTAAAGCCTGTATTAGGTTTCCTTTTTTCGATAATGCCTCACCAAGATTCAAGTGAGCCAGGATGTTGTCCGGTTTAATTTGAATGACATATGAAAAAAGCGTGACGCTGTTTCGCCAGTGACCGACCTGCTTCCAGGTAAGAACCGATAAGATACAAAGTATGGCTGTCGATACTGTCATAAGGCAGGCCTTCGGGTGAGGCAGAAATTTTGTCAGAGCAGGCATTCCCCAAGCGATCAGAATAAAGATGCCGATAAGGGGCACATATGCCCATCGGTCCGCCAAAGCGGGCCATACCCCTCCCTGCACCAGCCCGATTACCGGTATCAGGCAGCCCAGATACCACAGCCATCCGGTCACCAGCCAGGGATACTGTCTGGCCATCAGAAATATCAGAACGGTTATAGCAATGATAATGATGGCTGCGCCAACCGGCTGCCAGATTGGAATAGTTTCGGGAAATGGGTAATAAATAGACAACTTAGTCGGCCAGATCATTTTCCATAGATAAACCAAATACGAAACAATCGCATTTCCAACTCGCAGGTTCATGGGAACACTGGTCTGAGCAATCAATAATTTTTTGGTCTGGAGAGTAAACACAGTAACAGCAATGGTAATGAAGGATGGCAGTAATAGCGGAATTTTTTCAAGCACCAGCCAGGTCAGTCCGGATGGATGCATCCCCCGGCATAGACCTGAATGGATGTTTGCTGGGGTTTGTCCCAAATTGATACGGCCCAGAGGCCAAAAGTCCAAAAGAAGCATTACGCACGGCAGGACCACGAGCATTGGTTTGGCAAGTAAGCCTAAAGTAAGTGCGGAAAAAACCAATAAATATCTTAAAATAGTTTGTTTTCTCGCGTAATAAACGTAAGCCAGCAGGGTCAACATCCAAAATGTTGTCGATAGAAGGTTTTTCCGTTCAGCGATCCATGCCACGGAATCCACATTAATCGGATGCAGAGCGAACAGGGCCGCCAAAAATCCACACTGCCATATCGCGCCTGTCATAAGGTAAAACGTTATAAAAAGAAACACGGCGTTGAATAAATGAAGCAGCAGATTGACCAAATGGTGCGGTCCCGGGTTCATGCCGAATAGCTGGCAATCCAACATGTGGGATAGCCAGGTCAATGGATGCCAATATGTCTTGTCATCTGTTTTTGAAGGATCGAAAGCCCATTCAACACCCTTGAGGCTAAACCCTATATTAATATTATTATTTTCAATGATATACGTATTATCATCAAAATTGATAAAATCAAAGGCATGTACTTGCCAGTACACAAAGATGGTGACAAGGATGATAAGCAAGGGGATGAAAAACAACTGCCGTTGAACAGAGAAAAACATTTTTTGAGAAAAAGAATAATTGGAACTTGAAAATTTTTTTTGCACGATTCTCATGCTTCAAGTCCATTCATCATAAACAAAAGAAATTCGGCATAAAAATTTTTTATGAATTTAAAATGTTATGGCTTAACCGAACTTATTTAGTTTCCGCCGCAATGGCCGCCTGGGCTGCGGCGAGCCGCGCAATGGGCAGGCGGAAGGGCGAACAACTCACATAATTGAAACCGGCTTTAAAGCAGAATTCAACGGAAGCCGCGTCTCCGCCATGCTCTCCACAGATGCCGATTTTCAGATTCGGTCTGGTGGCCCGGCCTTTCTGGATGGCCATTTGAATCAAAGAGCCGACCCCGTCTATATCCAGCGTTTCGAACGGATCTTTTTTTAGTATTTTTTTGTCAATATAGTCTTCCATAAACCCGCCCATGTCGTCCCGGCTGAATCCAAAAGTCATCTGGGTCAGGTCATTGGTGCCGAAGGAAAAAAACTCCGCGGTGCCGGCCATTTTGTCCGCCAGCAGGGCCGCCCGGGGAATCTCAATCATAGTGCCGTACTGAAAATCGATTTTATCAATGTTAAACCGTTCCGTCACTTCCTTGTAAATCCGGTCTGTCATGACTTTTATGATATCCAGCTCTCGGACATCGCAGGTGACCGGCACCATGATTTCCGGATGGGCCTTTTTGCCCCCCTGGATGAGTTCGGCGGCGGCCTCTATGATGGCGCGGATCTGCATTCCGGAAACCTCCGGATAGGTGATGCCCAGGCGCACCCCCCGATGGCCCATCATGGGATTGCTTTCATGAAGCAGCTCGCTGCGTTTGGCGATCGTCTGTTCATCAATATTTAAGGCTTTTGCCAGTTCCATCTGGTTCTGTTTGCTGTGGGGCACGAATTCATGCAGGGGCGGGTCCAGAAGGCGGAAGGTGACCGGAAGGCCGTCCATGATTTCCATGGCTTTTTTCATTTCCGCCTTCACGTAGGGAAAAAGTTCCGCAAGGGCCGTGCGGCGTTCCGCCTCCGTGCTGCTTAAAATCATTTTGCGCAGCAGAAACAGGGGTTTTTCCGATCCTTCGCCATAAAGCATGTGTTCGGTGCGGAACAGGCCGATGCCCTCGGCCCCGAATTTTTTGGCGATTATTACGTCTTCGGGGGTTTCCGCATTGGTGCGCACCTTCATGGTGCGGTATTTGTCAACGAAGGTCATGAATTGGGCCAGTCTCGGGTTTTCCGTGGCATCCATCATCGGCAGTTCGCCTTCATACACCAATCCCCGGGTCCCGTTTAAGGTAAACACGTCTCCTTCGGCGTAAGTCTTGCCGTCTATGGTGAGTTTTCGGTCAGCCAGGTCCACCTGAAGCGCCCCGGCTCCGACAATGCAGCATTTCCCCCATCCCCTGGCCACCAAAGCCGCGTGGCTGGTCATGCCGCCCCTGGCCGTGAGAATGGCCACAGCGGCCCGCATGCCTTCCACGTCTTCGGGATTGGTTTCCTCCCGCACCAGAATCACGGCCTTGGCCTGCCTTTTCCATTTCACTGCGTCATCGGACGTAAACACAATCTGACCCGTGGCCCCGCCCGGTCCGGCCGGCAGGCCTTTGGCGATGGGCTCATAATTTTTTTCTGCCCGGGGGTCCACCAGGGGATGAAGCATCTCATCAAGCTGGGCCGGCGAAACCCGGGTGACGACAATTTTATCGTCAATCAGTTTTTCCGCATACATATCCATGGCCATGTTTAAGGCCGCCAGACCGGTACGCTTGCCGTCGCGGGTCTGGAGCATGTAAAGCCGGTTTTCCTGAATGGTGAATTCCAGGTCCTGCATATTTTTAAAATGCGTCTCCAGCCTGTTGCGGATGTCTACAAGCTGGCGGTAGGCGTCGGGCATACTGGTTTCAAGGGAGGGCAGGTGGCGGTTCTGGTCGTTTTTAGTGGCTTCGTTCATGGGATTCGGCGTGCGGATGCCGGCCACCACATCTTCGCCCTGGGCATTGGGCAGCCATTCTCCGTAAAGTACGTTTTCGCCGGTGGCTGGATTCCGGGTAAAGCCTACGCCCGTTGCCGATGTGTCCCCCATGTTGCCGAACACCATGCTCTGAACCGTGACCGCAGTTCCCCATTCATCTGGGATGCCTTCAATGCGGCGATAGGACTTGGCCCGTTTGCCGTCCCAGCTTTTAAACACCGCGCCGATGGCCCCCCAGAGCTGTTTGCGGGCGTCATCCGGAAATTCCACCCCCAGGGTTTCCTTTACTTTTTCTTTGAATTGTTCGGAAAGCAGTTTCAGGTCTTCGGCTAAAAAATCCGTGTCTCCGGCATACCCTTTGTCCTTTTTCATTCGGTCCATGATGTGCTCAAGCTGAAGACGGATGGCTTTCCCCTCTGCTGGCTCGACGCCCTCTGACTTTTCCATGACCATATCCGAATACATCATGATCAGACGGCGATAGGCATCATAGACAAAGCGTTCATTTCCGGTTTTTTTAATCATGCCGGGAATGGTGCGGGAGGTCAGCCCGACATTTAAAATGGTTTCCATCATGCCCGGCATGGAAATCCGGGCTCCGGAACGGCAGGAAACCAGCAGCGGGGAGTCAGGATCACCGAATTTCATGCCCATGATGGCCTCAATATGGGCCAGGGCCTTTTCCACTTCATCATTCAAATGCGGAGGATAGCTGGCATGGGTTTCAAAATAATATTTACAGCATCCGGTGGTGATCGTAAAACCCGCCGGCACCGGCAGACCCAGCCGGGCCATTTCCGCAAGGCCTGCGCCCTTGCCGCCTAAAAGGTTTTTTAGGGATTTGTCTCCGTCCGCTTTGCCGTTTCCGAATGTGTAAACATACCCTGCCATTTTTAATCCTTCCCTTTCTTAATTAGCTAATAACACATTAAAATATTTATAAATTAAGATAAAAATGATTCCTTCAATGCAGGCCGACATCGTAGCCATCAATTATTATGATTTAAAAATAAAATCTATATCTTTTCCCATCGGGTGCGGTCAAGAAAAAATATAATGGTTGTAACCGGTTGAGCCGCATAATAATCGGAAAAAAATCGCGTTTTGCATTTTGCATGTTTGCATTGCAAATGATGGGTGATTATGGTAAAAGATAAAACATCCCTTAAAAATCCCCATGGATTACTTATCGCCACGATGGCCAAGTGGTCTGATTCCACAGTTTGACGGGTCTCTTTCAGGACGGAGAAAGCATTTCCTGCTATGACAAAAAATGTCACAAAAAACCAAATTTTGTCAGGATTTTTTATGGTGGTTGATCAAAACTGTGTCCCCGTCCGCGATATACATTTCTATTTTATTGAATATACAAGAAAAAAATATAATCGACTTTTTTATGATTTTGGCACACCCGTTGCATACTATAATTGCAAATCCAGTTTTAAAATGTTTTAAACCAACAATTTAAAAAAGGGGAGGGGGGATCACCGAACAAAAATACCGTAATACCGTGTTTACAGCAATTTGTTTTTAAATTCCACACAACCCACAATATGTTTCACCCAAACTTAACTTAATTAAAAAAGGAGAACTACCATGCTTCAAAAACTCAGAGGAAACACCAAAGGCTTCACCCTGATCGAACTTATGATCGTTATCGCCATCATCGGTATTCTGGCCGCCATCGCCATCCCGAACTTCATCGCCTATCGTAACAAATCCTT
>PCSG01000060.1:0-1781 GCA_002772195.1 Desulfobacterales bacterium CG23_combo_of_CG06-09_8_20_14_all_51_8
TATCGGTCGGAGAGGTACGAAAAGTACAAACTCCTCCCTGCTGCCTTCCCAAAATCATGATCTGAAAAACTATATTTTTTGAATTGCGCCCGGAGTCGAGGCCTTCGGGCGCAAACTTCAACTCAAAGGGAATATGCATGTCAGAATCTTTTGAAACCCGGTTTCCCCAATACCTGTCATCCCCCTTGCAGGTGTTCTGGTTCGAGGCCGATGAACTGGCCATTGTCCTGATCGCCTTTATGATCGGGTCCATATTTAAAGGCTGGTTCTGGCTGCTTTTGATTATCGGTCCTTTTTTTTATACCCGCTATAAACTCAAGTACCCCCGGGGCTTTTTGAAACACTCGCTTTTCTTGAGCGGATTAAAAGATTTCGAGGGATACCCCACACGCTTTCAGAAAGAATTTCTTGAATGAAATTAGAAACATTTATTCAGACATCATCCAACCTGTACGCGGAAAATCGGCTTTTAAAATTTGTCGTGGTCTGCATCGGGATCGCGGTGATTATCAACAGCTTTTTTTCCTATGCGGCCCTGCAATATCAGAAGGTCGTGATCCTGCCGCCCGTGGTGGACAAACGGATCACCATCAGCGGGAACGAGGTCAACGAGGACTATGTCCGGCTGTTCACCCGGTACGCCATGACCCTTTTAAACACCTACACCACGGGATCGGCCCAGGGACAGTTTGAGGAATTCGTTGAAAACCTCGTGACCCCGGAATTCTATCCGGATATCCGCGACACCCTCTTTGGCCTTGTGGACACCATTAAACGACTCAACATCACCAGCGCGTTTTATCCCCAGAAAATCGACGTTGATATGGAAAACAAGACCATCACCGTATTGGGCGTCAAAAAGGAATTTACCAATACCACCCTGGTGGAGGACGGGAAAAGACAATACAACATCACATACGTGATCGTTAACGGGAGATTTTATATTGATGATATTAAAGAACTTAAAAATTAAAGCGAGCGTGGCCGCTTTTCTTGTCCTTTGTGTGTGCCCTCCGGGTTTTGCCGACACCAGCGTTTATACGGTCCGCCTCGGGGAATTTAAAACCATCCCGGCCATCACGGAGTTTTACCGTCTGATTCCGGAAAAATATCACAAAAACACCATGGTCTGCCGTTCAGGGATAAATTACATCTTAAACTGCGGGGCCTATGCCCAGGAAAAGGACATTCAGCCGTTATTTCTTCAACTCAAAGAAATGGGGCTCAACCCCCAGATCACCAAACAGAACTTCAAAAGCGAATCATCGGACTGCTCTGAAGCGGATGCGTTTTTCAGTTTCACCCAATATCCTCTTCCGCCCATGGCACCTGCCCCAGTTCAGCAAGCGCCCTATGCCGACTTAAATGATCCTGATGTCATCCGCAACATTGAGAACACAAGAAAAATACTGCCCGAAGTGACAACCAAAATTTTGCTCAGCAACCGGGATGTCAACCGGATCATTTGCCAAAACGGTCCCATCAAGGACATTGTGTTTTCCCAGGAAAAAGGGATGACCGTAAAGACCCACGACAACAACGCCTTTGTCAAATTCATGATGGCAGGGAGTGCCATGGCCGGGGGCATGACCTATTCAGAAACCCCCTTCGGAGATATATGTGGTCTGCGGGAACGACAACACGGTCTATACATTGATCGCCGAGCCCAGAAATATTCCGGCCCAAACCATCGAACTGGCATCTCGGAAAAAAGATATCCAAAAAACAATCTCTCTCTTTGAGGGACTGGCCTTTGAAAAAAAAATCATCCTGCTGATCCA
>PCSG01000060.1:1807-2635 GCA_002772195.1 Desulfobacterales bacterium CG23_combo_of_CG06-09_8_20_14_all_51_8
ACAATTTCACGGTAAAAGCCGTCAACCAGCCCCTTGATATCTTCCGGGATATGGATGTGTTTTTCAGCCGGCAGGTTGTGGCGGACGGCGAAGGGCTCGCATTAAATGAATATATCCTGTCCATGAAACCCACTTCCGATAACAGCTCTCTTCCCCTTGACGAAAAATTTTTCCTGGTTCCGGAAATAACCCAAAAGCCTGTGGGCATTGCCCTTGAACATATGACGTTGACCATGGGCCAGACCTCCCGGCTGTTTATTGTGGAGAAGCATACAGATTAAAAGGATTGCGACGATGATCTTAGGTGAAAATGAAAACAAAGAACCCAAAGGCCATTTTGCCGGCGCTCAGAAAAAATGGGCAAAACTCCCGCCGAAAAAACAAAAAACCATTACCATTGCGGTATTTGTGGTGGTCATCCTGGCGTTTGCAGCGTCCGGATACCACAGCCGGACTATCAGGAATGCGGATCAAAAGCCGGCCACTACGAAAACAAATACAAAAGAAATATCCCTGAATACGGACTTGATTGAAAAAAGCCTTTTCCGCCAGGCTCAGGACACCATCAATCAGCAGGGAAGAATCATTGCTGATATGTGAAAGGAAATCGCGAATGTCAAAGCCGTGACGGAGAAAAATGCCCAGGAGGCCGGGCAGCGGGAATTAAATCAGATAAAAAATCTCCCTCCTCCCCCGCCTCCGGACACGATAGCCGATCAGGTGGAAAAATCCATGCCGGAACCCTTGCCTCCGCAGAATTATGGGATGGTCCCGCCACCGCCGGTATCTCGAGAGAGTAAACCCGGAGACCCAAACAGTCAGATCGGC
>PCSG01000060.1:2667-5189 GCA_002772195.1 Desulfobacterales bacterium CG23_combo_of_CG06-09_8_20_14_all_51_8
AGGCGACTTTGCTTTCCGGGCTGGACGCCCCGACCACCACAGCGGGCAAAAGTGATCCGGTGCCGGTGCTTCTCCGCATCAAGGAACTGGCCGTTCTTCCCAACAAGGTCAGAGGCGATCTGAAAGGATGTTTTGTCCTGGCCGAAGGCAAAGGAAATCTGGCCACCGAGCGGGTGGAAGTTCGGCTGGTAACTTTATCCTGCGTTTCCAAAAAAGGGCAGTCGGTCATTGATCAGACGGTGAAAGGTTACATCGTAGATGAAGACGGCAAAGCGGGTTTACGGGGCATTGTGTCCGCAAAGATGGGCTCCATGCTGGCCAGAAGCGCTTTGGCCGGTTTTTTAGGCGGTATGGGTGAGGCGGTCCAGACTTCCTCCATGGATTTTCAAACCACGGCGCTGGGGACCCAGACGCAACTCTGGAGCGATACAGACACCCAAAATATCGTTAAAGGCGGAATCGGCGGGGGCATATCCAAATCCGCGGACCAGCTTGAAAAATTTTATCTGCAACTGGCGGAGCAGACCCTGCCCATCATTCAGGTGGGCGCGACGAAAATCGTGACGGTTGTTATCAGTGAAGGCATAAATCTGGAGGTTAAAGATGCAGCGATCATCAATTAATTTTTTTGTTTATTCTATTCTGGCGTTTTTGGCCTGCGGTTCGGTTCTCTCCGGGTGCAGCGCCCTGGTCAGTCCTTATTCCACCACGTTTCAATGCCCGGAGTCTGACAAGGGAAAATGCGTGAGCGTCAAAACCGCCTATGATGAAAGCGTGGAAGCCAATCCGTTGGTGAAAAATCAAAATTGCGAAGAGTGTGACGAGAAAACAAACAAAAAGGATGCCGACAAGGATAAAAACGCGGCTGCCGAATCTGCCGGAAACACTCTCCAATACAATTACCAGGACTCTCTTTACAAGAAAATGACCGCCATCATTGATCAACCGGAAACGCCCATGGTGATTCCCCCGGATGTGATGCGGGTTTTAATTCCTTCTTATACCGGAAAGGACAATGAACTGTTCAGCGCACGATACGTGTATTTTTTTGTTACAGAACCCCAATGGTCCATTTCAAGCGTAACGGAGGAAGGTGAATAATGGGACTGTTAAGCAAAGCACTCTTTGGCGGAAACGGGGGGTTAACCCACGGGCAATTGGAAAAGATGAGTTTCCGGAACCGGTATTCCGAATTTCTGCCATACATCGCCTATGATGAGACCACCCAGGTTTACGTAAATACCGATGACACCATCGGGTTTCTGTGGGAATGCACACCTCTGGTCTATGCGGACCCGTCTTCCTTTGACGGCCTGCGGGGGCTTTTTACCGCATCCATTCCCGATAAAAGCGTGCTGCAATTTATCCTGTATGCAGATCCTTATATAAAGTCGACCATGGAACGATACAAAAGTTTACGAACCCGGGACATGGATGTCATTCAGGCAGCCACCGAAAGCGTGCATGAGTTTATTTCAGATGGCGCGGAAAACGGGATTGAGAATTTTCAGAAAATCCCGGTGAGAAATTTTCGGCTGTTTGTCGCTTTAAAACTCCCTTCTCACAAGGAGGTAAATGTATCGGATATCAGGGATACCGTGTATGAAGTCTTGAAAGGGGCTTATCTGTATCCCCGGCCGGTTGCGCCTTCCGAACTGATTTATCTGATGATGCGACTTTTAAACGACCATCCGCCGGCGCAAACCCAATATGATGACAGCATCCCCATCCGAAAACAGATCATCTTGAGCGAGACCCCGATAAAAACCAGGTGGGACCGGATGGAAATCGGGTCCCGTCATTTCCGGTGCATGACCCCAAAAGCCATGCCCGAGCGGGTGGACGGGTTTTTGTTTAATTATCTGACCGGCGATATATGGGGGGTCCAGTCCGACACCAACCAGGTCCGCCAGCCGTTTTTCATCACGGTCAATGTGGTGTTTGAATCCCTTAAAGCCAGGCTGCATGCCAAATGCAATTTTGTCCTCCAGCAGCAGGCCGCCGGCAGCTTTGCGCCAAGTTTACGACGAAAGCAGGAAGAGTACACCTGGGCCACCGGCGAGGTGGAAAAAGGGACCCCGTTTGTCCGCATCATGCCCATGGTATGGGTTATCGGAGAATCCGAGCAGCAGACACGGGAAGGAATGGCCCGGGTGAAGCGTCTCTGGGAGTCCAGAGGCTTTACCATGCAGGAAGACCGGGGGATCGTCAACCTCCTGTTTTTGTCCTCCCTGCCCTTTGGCCTTTATAACATCAAAAACAATTTAAACGGCCTGGACCGGGATTTTGTCTGCGATGCCAAGTCCGCCAGCTATTGCCTGCCGATTCAATCGGATTTTAAGGGCGGACAGGAGCCGTATAACCTGTTTGTGGGACGAAAGGGTGAACTCATCGGCATTGATCTGTTTGACAAACGGGCCAACAACATGAACGCCCTGGTCTGCGCTGAGACCGGGAGCGGCAAGAGCTTTTTCATCAATTATCTGGTGTTTAATTATTTTGCGGCGGACGCCATTATCCGC
>PCSG01000341.1:0-4257 GCA_002772195.1 Desulfobacterales bacterium CG23_combo_of_CG06-09_8_20_14_all_51_8
TCCGTCTGAATCCGCGTCCTCCCCTCCGTAGATTTCAAGATAATCCACAATGTCCGTGGGACTATCCGGAATTGCATAGCACTTGCAGTCATCATTGTTCATGGCCATGTGCATGGTTTTGATGATATTTGAAAACGCGTCGGTCCGGCCGATTTTAAGATCCGCGTTTTCGGGGGCGGTCAGCCATCCACGGAAGGACTCGATAAATTTTAAAAATTCCGGAGATTTAACGCCGTCGGGGTGGCCGGAATCCAGGATGATGTCAAAGCCCCAGCCGCCGCCGAATTTTTCGCCGATGATATTGACGGACTGTCTTACGTCGCTGCCTTTTTTAAAATAGCTGACATAGGCGGTATCCACCTTCAGCTGGAGCAGGCCGGCAAAGGCAAGGATCATAAAGATGACTGAAAAAAAGACTATTTTTTTATAATGGACGATGGCGCCTTTTGTAAACAATCCGAGCAGTTTTTCTGTATAGGTCAGGCGAGGAGAATCGGTTTTTTTCTTTGAGATCTCAGTGAATTCGGGATTTTATGAGGAAGGAGCATCAAGGCGGCCGGAATCAGCGCGCTGGAGATAAAAACGGCAAACAGCGCCCCCAGGCCGCTGAAAATTCCCCATTCCCGAATAGCGGACAACTGGCTGGTGCCCAGGGTGACAAAGGCGATAAATGTCGTCAATCCGGTAAGCAGAACCGTGAGGGAGATGTGGGTCATGGAAAGAAAAAGACCTTCTTTCTTGCCCCGTTCCGAGATCAGATCAAAATCATTGTAATACTGATTTAAAATATGAATGGCGTAGGAACTGCCCACGGCGATCATGAGCGTCGGCAGGGATGAGGCCATGACCGTGATCCGAAATCCCAGATAGCCCATGAGCCCGAGCACCCAGGTTTCCGCCATGATAAGGGACAGAACCGGCAGCCAGACCCCGCGAAACGACCGGAAATTCAGGTAGAAAATCAGCATGACCGCCAGCATCACCAGGGGCACGAGGGTTGTAAAGTCCATATGGATGTAGTCCACGACCCGGGTATAGACCACCGGCATGCCGGTAAAAACCGTATCATAATCTTTGTAGCTGCTGATGATACGGATAATATCCCGGGCGGCGGCGTCCCGGTGCAATTCATCCGTCTTAAACTTGATGAGGATGCCGAAATCGGAAATATCTCCGGAGATCTTATCCCGGGCGTAAAGGATGTCTTCAAAAGCGGGATTCCGGGTTAAACGTGTTTCAAAGGCGCGGATTTCATCTGCTGTCTCGGGGATCAGGCGGTTTCCCCCATCGTCTTCCGGAATCAGATCATATATTTCGAGGGCATCATCCGCGCCTTTGATGTCCTGGGCGGTAAACGGGGAGATGAGTTCTTCGATGATTTCGATTTCCTTGAGGGCGTAGGTTGATTCAACCGCTTTTTGAAGTTTGCGAAGATTCCAGGAGGTCAGGGCTGATTTGCCGCCATACAGGGCATTGATTTTTCTTTCAATCAGCCGCTGAAACGGCAGGTCGTTTTTAAAATGGTCAATAAGTTCGGCGGCCGAAACAGACCCTCGGGCCTGGAATTCCGCAAACCGATTCAGCCGGGCCGTTTCTTTTTCTCTGTTAAAGTCCTTGTATTCCTCAAGATCCGTGATCATGTGGTCGAGCGTTGTCATCGTATCGTGGCCGAACAAGTCGCCGGCGGAAACCGCCATCACGATAAACTGCCCGTTGTCGCCGTATATTTCCTTGACCTCATTATAAAAAAGATACTGGCTGTCATGCTTGGGCATGAGAGTTTCAATGGAGTTGTCGATCTTGAGGCGGAGGATTCCCGGGGCGAGAAGGACGGTGATCAGGGAAAGAATGGCAATGGCGCTTTTCGGAAAATTAATGCAGAAAGCAATGTAGCGGTTCACTGTGGCAACATCCTTTAATAAGTGGCGATGCGATTTTCTCCGGCTTTCTGTTACTTGCGTTTTAAGAGATTTTTGGCCGTGCTGATTTCCACATAGGAGGCCCCGTTGTCAGGCCCGAAATTTCCGGCCAGCACCGTGATCAGGCTGTTTTCGGTGATGCGGTTTTCGGACATGAGCTGGCTGAGGGCGGTTCTGATGAATTCATGGGAAGACAGGTCCCGCTGCATGTAATACGCCCGGACGCCGAAGGACAGGGCCAGTTCCCGCATGGTCCGTTTGTTGTAGCAGAAGGCGTAAATCCGGTTTTCTCCCCGATAGGCCGCCAAGCTGCGGATGGTTTTGCCGCTGATGGTGTCGGCGATGAGTCCCTTGGTGTTCAGGCGGAGGGATGATTTCACCGCCGCCTTGGACAGGTAGCCGGTGACGTCATTTTCGGTTTCGTAGGGTGTGTCTATGAAGGTGCTGAGGCTGGACTCCACTTCCCGGGCGATTTTCGCCATCGTTTTCACGGCTTCCACCGGGTATTTGCCGGAAGCGGTTTCGCCGGAAAGCATCAGGGCGTCGGTGCGGTCCAGGCAGGCGTTGGCCACATCCGACACTTCGGCCCGGGTGGGGCGCGGCGCGGTGATCATGGATTGAAGCATCTGGGTGGCGATGATTACGGGTTTTCGGCGCTCGATGCATTTTCTGACCAGTTTTTTCTGGATAATGGGGATGCGTTCCGCAGGTATTTCAATGGCCAGGTCCCCCCGGGCCACCATGACGCCGTAGCAGTGATCCAGTATTTCATCAATATTATCCACGCCTTCCTGGTTTTCGATCTTGGCGATGATCTTCACCGGGCTTTTTTTCGCGTCCAGAATTTCCTGAATGGCCAGCACATCCTCTTTTCTTCTGACAAAGGAATGGGCGATAAAATCAATGTCGTGATCGGCGGCGAATTTCACAAAGACTTTGTCTTTTTCACTTAAGGACGGCAGATTTTTGATTTTGACGGACGGCAGATTCATGCTTTTTCGGCTTTTGATGGCCCCGTCATTCTGGATTTCGCAGGTCAGGACGTCGACGTGCTTTTCAATGACGCGCAGTTCTATGTCGCCATCGTCGATCAGCATCCGGTCGCCCGGGGAAACATCGGCAACAAGGCCTTCATAGGTGACATACAGGCATTCCCGGGAGGAGGGCTTGTCCTTGCCGCCGCGAACAAAGATCCGGTCCCCGGCTTTCACCGGCATTTCCCCGTTGACTTCGGTGATGCGGATTTCCGGGCCTTTGGTGTCGATCATCAGGGCAATACGGTCTGACACGGCCCGGACGTTTTCAACGACCTTGAGGGCCTCTTCCGGTGTCTGGTGGGCGGTGTTCATGCGGACCACATTCATCCCGGCCTCAAACATTCTTGTCAGCAGGGGGATGTCGCACATCTTGTCGGAAATGGTGGCGATGATTTTTGTTTTTTTCATGGGAGGAATTTCCTGTATTTTTTGACAGGGTTCAGGAATTCGGTGGCTATCGTCATCCTTTAATTCGGGTACTTTAATCCGATTGGCTGTCGGATACAAGATTTTTTCCGATGGATTTTCCGGAGACGCTTCGGGATTTTCAGGGGAGGATTTTCGGGCGGAATTGCCGTTGCAGTCACCTGCGATTGCTGGTAGATTTCCAAACGTAAGCATACCCATGACCCATTTGCCGGGAGAAACCAAATGACCGAACAGGGAATTTTTCTGGAGCGCAAAGGCCGGGTGGCTGTGGTGACCCTTCGCCGCCCCAGTCGTCAGAATGCGTTTAACCAAGCGATGTTTCTGGAGCTTTCGCGCATCGCCCGTGAATTAAAGATGAACTTGCCCCGGGCCATTGTGATTACCGGCGAGGACAAGATTTTCTGCGCCGGGTTTGATGTCAATCCGGACAATCCCTGGGTGGCGGAACTGATTGCCGCAGTGGAAAAATCCGATGATGCCCCGGCCCGGCGGTTCATCCGGGACATGCGCGCCATCGTGGACGCCTTTGTCGCCCTGCCTGTGCCCATTATCGCCGCAGTCAACGGCCTGGCTTTCGGCGGCGGGGCCGAACTGGCCGTGCGCTGCGACCTGCGGGTCATGGACCCGGATGCGATGATCTGTTTTTCGGAAGTCCGTCTGGGGCTCATGCCGGACTGGGGCGGCGGTGCGGCCCTGGCCCACCTGATCGGTTCATCCCGGGCCGCTGATTTGATTCTCACGGGCCGGAAGGTCTTGGCCGGCGAGGCCATTAACTTCGGGCTGGCGAACCGGATCAGCCGGCCCGGGCAGTGTCTGGATGACGCCATGAATCTCGCGGACATGATTTCAAAAAACGGACCCAGGGCCGTGCG
>PCSG01000341.1:4287-4819 GCA_002772195.1 Desulfobacterales bacterium CG23_combo_of_CG06-09_8_20_14_all_51_8
CAACCAGTCCTTGCATCAGAGCCTGGATCTGGAGGCGGACCATGCGATTTCGCTGATTGTTTCCGGTGAGTGTTTCCATGGGGTTTCGGCATTTTTGGAAAAACGGGAGCCTGAATTTCCGGACATTGATTGCGGTATTATGGATGAATAATTCCGATCTTGAGAATTTTCATGTCTGACGACCTTAAAACCGATGACTGGATCGGCAGGGAACACCACAGAGCAGGGCGGGCTTTCGTGCCCGCCAAGAAAAGCAAAAGGGGCAAAGTCGATAAGTTGGGTAAGGCGCCCCCGGAATTGCCGGAATTTAGGCGGTGTGTGGGCCGGGAGAGAAAAACCCCCGGCTACCCGATACGGTGTCCTGTAATCTTTAAAAATTAAATAATGTAGATAAAAAACTCTTAAGCTGCTGCTTCACGGATTGGCCTAATGCGTTCGATTTTTGCCATCCGTTTCGGAGAATTTAATGCAGCCCATATATCGTTTCTTTGCTGCAGATTGAGCCAAAAATTCGGGGTATTTCCGAATACTT
>PCSG01000341.1:4829-6176 GCA_002772195.1 Desulfobacterales bacterium CG23_combo_of_CG06-09_8_20_14_all_51_8
TAATGCAGTATCAATGGTGATAGATCTTTTATTAGTGCAGAGTTCATTAACAGTCCTTCGACTAACACCCATCGCAGAAGCCAGTTGCCCTTGGGTAATCCCCGAAGGTGCCATAAATTCCTCGATGATCATTTCACCGACACTGACAGGTTGACGTTTGGTTAAAATCATTTTCCACCTCATTTGTAGGTATGGTTATCGAGGTAAATTTCATCCGCCTCCCCCCGTTCATCATTCCAAATAAAAACTATACGCCATCGATTATTCACACGTATGGAGTATTTCCCCTTTAGCTGTCCTGATAACTTCTCAAAGTGATTGCTGGGTGGACTTATCAAATCAGCGCCACACGTTGCATCATCCAGCAGTTGTAACTTCCTAAATATTCGTGAGCGAATAATAGCGGGTATTTTCTTGGACTGAATGTCCTCCAAGAAAAAATCGCGTAGCCAACTATCACGAAAATTCTTAATCATGGTAACACTGTAACACCCATGATTACAAAAAGCAAGCAATAAATATCCCTTTTTTGATATATTTAATTGCAATAGGGTGCATTACATGTCATTATAAAATAAAAATATAAAATAAAGGAGACAACATGCCAACCGCTGTCAAAATATCTGATGAACTCGTAGTAAAAGCAAAAGTACAATCCAAGGTATTCAAACGATCAGTAGCTGGTCAAATTGAGTACTGGGCGAAAATCGGGCAAATAATTGAAGAAAATCCCGAATTACCATTTCCAGTTATACAACACATTTTAATTGGAAAAGAAGAAATAAAATCTGGACTTGGAATCCCGTATGTTTTTGGAGAATAAAATATGGGCGCCATTTCCGAAATTATCCAATCACCGACTTTCGCCAAACAAAAAGAGAATCGGGTCACATCAAAATTTCTACAGAGAACTCAGTAAATACCTCCATCACTAATACTAATACTTATCATCGCAATATTCAATAAAATGGGAAAAAAGTTCAAATTTAAACCCGATCCGGAATGAGGCTGATGGGCCATGCCGATATTAAAACCACCGATTGTTTTTGGCGTAGTTTTCGCTACTATCGGAACGTATTTTCTGGTTTACGGGGCCTGGCATCTGGTGGAGATTTACAGCCGGCCGGCCCCCATGTTTGATCTGGGAACCGGATTGTCGCCGGAAAAAGGCATGATGTGGGCCAAATGCCTTGCCGGCGCGTCCGTGATCCTGATGGGCCTTCTGATGATTATCAAGGCGAAGATAGATGGCAAGGGGGAAAAATCCGATTAGGCGGGAAATATGGGGAAAACGAGGGGGATGCGTATAACCGGTCGGGATAAATTTGGTCGGGATAAATCTGGCGG
>PCSG01000341.1:6202-10178 GCA_002772195.1 Desulfobacterales bacterium CG23_combo_of_CG06-09_8_20_14_all_51_8
CCTATCCTGCGGCCTCGTTCAGGATTTTTTCCGCTGCTTCCATGGAAGTGACATTGTCCGCATGGTATCCCACGTCCATGGAGGCGTTGTCGAACTGGAAATGCCCCAGAAGTCCAGTTTCCCGGACCACCCGCACCACTTTGGCAAGCCCCGCCGCGATCATGGCTTCCTGGGTCTGCCTCACATAGTGTTCGAAAGCGTCATCCTGGACTTCGTATTTTCGCAGGTCCGTGATGCAGGTGAACCCTTTTTTCAGTTTCTTGCATTCTTCGGAGACGGCCCTGGCAACGGCCTGCATTTCCGCCTCGCCATCGAGCTTGCCGATGGTGATGATAATCCGGTTTTTGAGCTGATCCGCCCTAACGTCGTGCATGACCTGTTTCTCCTGATAGTTAAAATATCTTCGGCCGGAAACGGCCCTTAAAAGTGTGAACACGGTTTTTTTGAAACACACTATCTCAGAAACCGCCGGGCCTGTCAATTTGGATTTTCAGCGATCCCTTTAGGATTTCAGTTGATCGATCTTCCGCAGGATCTCCGCGTAGGCGTCTTCGAGGGCGAAAAGTTCCATCATGATGGGCGGCTTCACGGAATGGGCGGACAGCCGCTGTTTAATCTCCCGGATCTTTGCTTCCAGTTCCTGAAGTTTCTGCTCAAGGCTTTCAATATCTTCCATTTTTTCCCCTTCAAGAGTAGGTCGGCTTTCCAAAGCTGACAATGGTCAATTTCAATCATTTTCTCCCGCTGAGGCGCAAAGACGCAGAGGAGACCATTCTTCGTCCATCATTCTCCGCGGCCCTGCGTCTCAGCGCGAGAGATATTTTTTCTCCCGCAGAGCCGAGGATTTTTTCATATAAAGAGCAAAGCGGTTCATGGGGCGCCGCATCCTGAAAAAAATCATTCCCGGGCATCGTCTCCCGACACATATTCCATCAGGATTTTCCGCCAGTCCGCCCGGGCGTTCAATCGGCAGAGGTTTCCGAAATGCCCGCCGAAGGTGCGGTCGATGAAGATAATGTCTTTGGGAAATACGAGGGTCATGGATTCGCTGATGTGCCGGTTGCCGATTTTATAGAAACGGGCGTAGATTTTTTCATCATCGCCGAATGCGTACTGGGTTTCCGGATGGAAAAATTCCTGAAGCATGTCCGCGAAATCCGTGACCATGGCAACGGACACGGGATCGCCGCCGTCCCGGTGGACCCCCATGGATTTGAGAATGCCCGGAAGTTTCTCATGCTTTTGGTCCAGAAAGGCCCGCACCAGCCGGACATAACCCTGGCAGAGGGCTTCGGGAATTTCCTTCATGCACCCGAAATCATAGACAATGACCCGGCCGTCGGGCAGAAACGCGAAATTGGCGAGGTTGGGATCGGCATGCAGAAACCGGAAGGTGAACAGGCCGTCTAAAATCAGGCGGACCATGGCCTGGGCCCAGGTGTTTTTCAGTTCCTCGGGAAAGGCGCCTCCCATGGCATGGTCCGGGGAGATGCCGCACACCAGTTCCATGCCCAGAACATGCCGGGAACTCACTTCATCAATGACTTTAGGAATAATGATCTGTCGGTCATGCTCAAAGAGTTTCGCCGCGCGCCGCATGCTATCGGCTTCTTTTTCATAATCCAGCTCTTCCATCATCCGGTCCTTGACCTCCTCCCAGATAGAGTCCATGTCCATGCGGGAAAACATGGAAAATAGCAGCGTCAGCAGGCCTTTGAGGTTTTTCAGGTCCGCCCGGATCACGTCATCAATGCCGGGATACTGGATTTTGAGGGCGATTTGCGCGCCATTGACGAGTACGGCCCGGTGCACCTGGCCGATGGAGGCGGCGGCCAGAGGCGTTTCATCAATGCTTCGGATCAGGGAAAATCGCGGCCCCAGTTCGACCTTCACCAGGGCCAGGATATCGTCAAAGGCCACGGCCGGGGCGTTCTGCTGAAGGCTTCTTAAAACCCGGACCACTTCATCGGGCAGCAGCTTTTCATGCAGGCTGATCATCTGGCCGATTTTCATGGGCACCCCTTTGAGCTGGCCCAGGAGATCTTTGACCCGCAGGGCGTTTTTCATCAGGGTCTGGGCCCGGTTTTCCTCCTTGTCTTCCAAGTCCCGGAAAAGGTTGGCCACCGTGTTCCCGGCCATGGAAAGCCCCACCCGGCCGGCCATGCCGCCCAGGCGCAGCATGCGGGCCGCGGCGGATCGGATCAGGTCGTTATCCGTCATGTTTCAGTCCTGTTCTGGAAAGGTTTTTGCAGATTCATTTCAGTTAAATGGGAGTGTATCAGCAAACCGGAAAGTTTAAAACACCATAAATAATGCCGATTCATTTAAATTTTTTTTGGTTATCCACTTCAGTTAAGTTGTAAAGAAATTAAGAATTTTTTGTACGCATAAACCATATTAAAGCTCGTCATTCCGGACAAGGGAGCGAAGCGACCGCGATCCGGAATCCAGAAAATGAATAACTTGTGCGAAGTGGATAACCGGGAAATTTTTTTACCACAGAGAAGACGGAGATCACAGAGAAAATTTTTCATAAACGTTTTGTGTGCCCGGAGCACTCTGGGGAGATATTATTTTACTGATTTTTTTTTTGATCTTAAACGCCGACGAATAGAGCGGTCTTTTGGCTTGTAGTTTCAGCCCGGTTTTTATACTGTCAAAAGAAAAAAGGTTCGCCCCCTGCAACACCCTTAGACCCTTCAGGCTGTCGGAGGAAAGGCAAGATGTTTCAAAAAATTCTGGTATCCGCGTTTATCATTTTTGGGTTTTTCGCGATTCCCGCCTTTGCTGGAACAGGGGAAATCGTTTTTGTGGAAACCCAGGTGGATCTCTCGGCCACGGGCGCGGCGGTGGTCGCCTATACCGTCCAGTACCGGGTGATTTCCGGAATGATGCATGGCTTTTATTTTATGGGAAACGACCGCCTGAAGGTCCGGGCGGTATCTGAAGATTCCTACGCCCTGGATGCGTCGGGAAGACGCTATAAACTGGATATTTCCCCAGTGAGCGGGGGCAAATGGGACATCGTGCTGGCGGGCAGGGCCGGGGTGTCCTCCGGGACCCTCACCTATGTGTTTTATTTTGCCACGGATTTTGCGGAAGCCGGGTATCTCGCGGAAACCATGACCGCCGAGGGAAAGGACCTCGCGGTGTTCAACTGGTCCCCGGTCCAGTGGGACGAGGCCGCAAGCCAGGACCACTACACCCTTAAAATCCTGACGCCCCATCCCGCGCCCGTGGACCGGGATCTTCGCCAGTATGTAACGGGGAATGGGCTGATTCTGACGGAAAAATGGGTCAACGAGAAATTCCTCATTGATTATCAGGCAGGACCTAACGACCGGCTTCTTCTGGTGTTTCACAAAACCCGGCCCGGGAACCATTATGACATGCGGACCCAGTTTTACATGCCTGCGGACTGGTTTGATTTTTCGGGGGTGGCGTCTGTATCGATGTCCGGACAATCGGCTAAGGATACGGAGACCCATCTGGCCACGCCTGAGCCCCGGCGGAAGGCGACTTCGCGAAAAACCGTTTTTTACGTGGGCCTTGCAATGCTGCTGGCGGTTTATGCCCTGATCGTGACGGGCAAGCAGAAATCCATGGTCATGGCCCACAAGGGACTGGACGATATCCTGTGGGACAATCTGAACTGGACCCCGCCCAAGCTCGTGCTGGGGACTTTCCGGAAAACCGGGAAAATCTGCAAAGACCTCACCCCCCTGGAAGTGGCCTTTTACCTGGGCCTGCCCGTCAAACGCATTTTCAGCGCCATGCTCGCCTCCATGGAAGCGGAGGGGTTTCTTGCCGTGGTGTCAAAAGATCCGCTTCGGGTCAAAGTTTTACAAACGCCGGAACCTGGAAAACTGGATGATTATGAACGCCTGTTTTTCAGTTGCCTTTCCGATGACGGCGCGTTTTCCCAGTATGAACTCGAGCACCTGATGAATACCGCCGTGCGCGCCATCCAGGCCAA
>PCSG01000437.1:0-1057 GCA_002772195.1 Desulfobacterales bacterium CG23_combo_of_CG06-09_8_20_14_all_51_8
TTTCCCCTAACCGCACGCCGCTTTCTAAACACGGCTCGGATAATTTATAAATCACCAGCCCGGAACCGCCCTGGGCCGCAATGTGCTGGGTGGTCAGAACGGAAAGAACAGGCGGCCGGGTGTCAAAAACGATTTCCTTTTCAATATAGGCCTGATTTCCCCTCCACCAGTCCCGCCAGGAATGGTCCCAGGCAGCCACCCGCAATTTGGCCGGGCCGTCTGAAATGTTTAATTTCTTTGCATCCACCGTGAGCGAAATGGGCGCACGAAAAATTCCGCCTTTTTTAAGGAATCCTTTCGCAGGAAAAATTTCATCCGCCAGAACCGTTTCCCTGCCATTTTGCAGCAGAGTGATCCAGAGTCTCGCAATACCGCTTTTCTGATCCGTGACGGATCCGGCTATTCCAAAATTTGCCGGAACGACCCCCGGCACCCCCTTCATATCAATAACGGGTTTTTCGCCCTCCAGTTTCACATACGAAAACCAGATCAAGGGAACAACCACCAGCACGCACAAAACAGCCACCAGCCATCTGTTGATTTTTTTCCCTTTATCCTCTCGCTTAAACATCCTTCTCCTGCTCCTGACACTTAGTTTAGCAAATAATTTGATCCTTTTTAACAGGTATAACCACTGTTGGCAAGGCCTTATTTTCGTATCTTGACTTTTGATAATGTGCAGGGTAACAGGTGCATACATAATTTTAGTAATTTTTACACAATTCCTATTATCCGAAGTTGACAAAAACCGATTAACTAAAAGCAGCCGATCCCCCGCGAGGAGTTGAAATGGTAAACCCGGTCCAGATCCGCGATATCCGTATCGGCCGCCCGGGGCCTTTTGTCCTGATAGCCGGCCCCTGCGTGATTGAGTCCCAACAGACAACATCGGATATCGCCGCCCGGCTCAAGGAACTCACCACCCGGCTGAATGTGCCGTTTATTTTCAAAGCTTCCTATGACAAGGCCAACCGGACGTCCATCCATTCCTTCCGGGGCCCGGGCATCGATCGAGGCCTTGATATTCTGGCGTCCATCCGAAGAGAGCTGGATATCC
>PCSG01000437.1:1077-3653 GCA_002772195.1 Desulfobacterales bacterium CG23_combo_of_CG06-09_8_20_14_all_51_8
TGGATATTCTCCAAATTCCGGCGTTTTTATGCCGGCAGACGGATCTGCTGGTAGCCGCGGCCAGGACCGGCAAACCCGTCAACGTCAAAAAAGGCCAGTTCATGGCCCCCTGGGACATGATCCATGTGGTGAACAAAATTTCATCCACCGGCAACCGGAACATCGTTCTGACGGACCGGGGGGTGTCCTTTGGTTACAACAACCTCGTGTCGGACTTCCGGTGCGTTCAGATCATGCAGGAAACCGGCTGTCCCGTCATCTATGATGCCACCCACAGCGTCCAGCTTCCCGGGGGGGCGGGCACGGCGTCGTCAGGTCAGCGCGAATTCGTGCCGCTGCTGGCCCGGGCCGCCATCGCCGCCGGCGCTGACGGCGTGTTTATCGAAACCCATCCGGAGCCTGAAAAAGCCCTGTCCGACAGCGCAAACTCCATGCGCCTGGATGATCTGGAATCTCTCTTGATCCAGTTAAAAGCCATTGCCGATGCTCTGGCATAGCAATCGTTCAACCGGATTCCAAATTTTAAATTTATCCGCATTCTCGATTAGTTATTTTTGAATATTTAATATACTGCATTAACTAAATGACCCTTTCAAAACTCCGTTCCATAAAACTCCTGCTGCTGGACGTAGACGGGGTTCTGACCGGCGGCCAGATCATCTACTCCAACGACGCCGTTGAAAGCAAAATTTTCAACGTCAAAGACGGGCTTGGCATCCGAATGCTTAAGGAAGCAGGCATTGAAGTCGGCATTGTCACCGGCCGGACATCGGAAGCCCTGATTCATCGATGCCGGGATCTGGGCATTTCCATGATTTATGACGGCGTTGGGAATAAAGGGGCGCTTTTGGATCAGATCCTGTCCGGAAAAGGGCTTGATGCCCATGAAATCGCATTTATAGGCGATGACCTGCCGGACATCTCCCTGATGAAAAAAGTAGGGGTTGGCATTGCGGTGAATGACGCTCATGAGCGGGTAAAAAAAACCGCCGACATCATCACAGCAAATGATGGCGGAGACGGCGCGGTGCGGGAAGTCTGCGAAATGATCCTTGAAGCGAAAAATCTTCTGGAAGAGACGATTAACCAGTGGATTTAGATCGTCTTAAAACATCCCACCGCATCAACCTGCTCATCAGCGGGATTATCATTTTTCTCATCTCCGGAATCATCGTCCTGTTTGTCCGGCATCGAATCCTTTTAAAAAACATCGCCCCGGCCCCTTCGCCACAAAAGACGGAAGCAAATATTACCATCCAGAATTTTCAACATGTCGCCACGGAAGACGGTATTATTCAATGGACCCTTGAAGCCGGTTCCGCAAGCATGTATTCTATGAAAAATACGGCGGAACTGAATAATTTATCTGTTGTTTTTTTTATGAAAAAGGACCGCAAACTGACCATGAAGGCCGATCACGGCCTATTGAATTCCAAAACAGACGACATGAGCCTTTCCGGAAACATCCGGGCGGAAATCGACGACTATCTTCTGACCACTGAAAGCTTGAATTACCGGCATCATTCGCGTATAATTGAAGTCACCACGCCGGTGGATATCATCGGGCCGCTGGTAACGCTGACGGCCGATACCCTGAATTATGACATCAACACAGCGAAAATGCGTTGCGACGGCAACGTGAATGGATCTTTTATTGAAACCCATGACAGCCCCCCGAAATAAAATAATTGGTTGTGTGCTGGCTTTTCTCACAGCCCTGGCTTTTATCATTTTCCTGACCGCGCCCCGGACCTGTCCAGCAGATGAAACGGTCGCGGCAGATTCCCCGGCTGAAAAAATACATATTACTTCCGACAGACTCCTGGCTGATCAAAACAGCCAGTTCGTTTTTTTTTCCGGAAATGTAAAAGCTATCCAGGGAGCAACGACCATTTTTTCCGATTCCGTAAGCGTTTATTACACTGACGCCCGAAACGCGACAGGAACTTACACCCAGGACAGCATCTCCAAAATTATCGCATCGGGAAATGTGCGGATTGAATTTGAAGACAAAACAGCTTACTGCGATCAAGCGGTCTATATGACGGATAATAAATCCCTGACCCTTTCCGGAAAGGATGCCCGCGTTGAAAGCCATGGCAATTTCATTTCCGGTGAAAAAATTACCATTTATCAACTCACCGGACAAATTATTGTGGACGGAAGTGAAGAAAAAAGGGTACAGGCCGTATTTCAACCGACAAAAAAAATATCGATGCCGGATTTAAAATGACAACCCTTGCCTTGAAAAATCTTGTAAAAGCCTATAATGGAAGCCGGGTTGTGAATGATGTCAGCCTTGAAATCAAAAGCGGCGAAGTCGTCGGCCTTCTGGGACCCAACGGCGCCGGCAAAACCACCACGTTCTACATGACCGTGGGCCTGATCCGTCCGGACAGCGGCCGCGTATTTCTTGATTCCCAGGACATAACGGATTATCCTATGTACAAACGGGCCAGAAGAGGGGTCGGTTACCTGCCTCAGGAACCGTCCATTTTTAAAAAACTGTCGGTAAAAGATAATTTGATGGCCATTCTGGAATCCCTGCCCATCTCGAAAACCGAACAAAACGATAA
>PCSG01000428.1:0-658 GCA_002772195.1 Desulfobacterales bacterium CG23_combo_of_CG06-09_8_20_14_all_51_8
CTTGGGGCTAATCCGAGGGGAAGATCCGTTTAACCGTCCGGCAACCAGATTCCATCGTTCCATGATTTCGGAAAGGTTCGATGACAGGCCCGTAAATTTCATGGGCGCGCTGACCGAAATCACGGCCCGGTACCTTTTCGGATGACAGATGGCCTGGTGCAGGGCAAGGCCCGCGCCGGTGGAGAATCCGGCCACAATAATCTGCTCGGAACACCCGGCCAGAATCTCATATCCCCTTTCCACCGAATCCACCCAGTCTCCATAATCCTGACCGGCCAGATCCGCCGCTGACGTTCCGTGACCCGAAAGCCTTGGGGCGTAGACCGTAAACCCTCCCGAAAAAAGATTATCCGCCCATTGCCGGACTTCATAGGGGGCGGCCATGAGGCCGTGAATGAGCAGAACAGCGTTGCGGGATTTTGGGTGATGCAGGAGATAGGGCGCGCCGATTTCCGGCCCCTTGGTTTCTCCGGGAAGATAGTGCGTTCTATAGTCATTCTGAAAAAGGGCCTGTTCCTGATCTAGGCGTTTTTGGCAGGCGGGTGAAAGCCCGGATTCGATCATATTTGGATTCGGTCATATTCGGGGATTAGATGAATGCGTCAAAATACACCCGGTAAATCATTCCGTAATGAAGGGTTCCGCCCACCAGCACCAT
>PCSG01000428.1:710-1085 GCA_002772195.1 Desulfobacterales bacterium CG23_combo_of_CG06-09_8_20_14_all_51_8
CGATCGTAAAGGCGATTCCGCCGGTAAACATCAGGATTTTCGGGGACAGCGACATATTGGACAGAATCTGACGCATGGGCAAAACCGCGAGCCACCCCATGACCAGATAAATGGCGGCGAACAGGCTCCGGGGCGCTTTGGGAAAAAAAATCTGGGAAACAACGCCGAACCCCACCAGGCCCCATTGCAGGCCGATCATGGTCCACCGCCACGGCCCATCCAGGCAGAAATAGCATATCGGCGTATAGGTGCCGGCGATCATGAAAAATATGGCCGTCCGGTCCATTCGCCGCCAGAACGAGACCTCGTTTTCTTCTTTTTTAAAGGCGTGGTACAGGGAGCTTGCCGAAAACAGAAAAATAATGGAAAGGCCGT
>PCSG01000428.1:1113-2381 GCA_002772195.1 Desulfobacterales bacterium CG23_combo_of_CG06-09_8_20_14_all_51_8
CGATTCCCCGGCCACCCGGAACAGGAAAATCGTCCCCGCCACAGACAGCAGAACGCCGGCGAGATGTGAATAAAAATTAAATGTTTCCTGGGTTTTGATTTTCATAAGTCCCCCATATTTCGAAATTCTTAAATATTTTTTTGAATCAGCACCTTCCTTATAGTCTGTTGATGCCGAAAAAGAAAGAAAAAAGGGCCGGGGGGCCAAACCGTTTTCAACATCCTGAAAAATTTCTTGACAAAAAAATTTATTATTTTATATTTCTATACATGTCGAAATATAAAAATTCACAATTGGAAGAATTCGCCGAGATTTTCAAGGCCCTGTCAAATCCCAACAGGCTCAAAATTTTCAAGCGACTGACCTCCTGCTGCGAACCGGGCACGGTTTGCGTGATAGATGGCGGCGGCACGGCCTATGTCGGCGAACTCGGCAATGAAGTCGATATTGCGCCGTCCACGGTGTCCCACCATATCAAGGAATTGAAAAGAGCCGGTTTGATCCGCACCCGAAGGCAGGGGCAGAAGATCGAGTGCTGGGTTGATCCGCAAACCATACAGTCCATTAAGGATTTCCTGTAAAAGGATGGAATCATGGAAAAGAAGAAAGCAGGTACTGTAAGAGATGATGTTCGAAACGCCTACGGAGCGGTAGCGCGGGGAACCTCCCAAAATGCCGTCGGAGAAGCGGCGTCCGCCTGCTGCTGCGGGTCCGCTTCCGCCATCAGCGTTCTCCCCCAGATTCTGGGGTATTCTGAAGAAAATTTGGAAGGAACGCCCCGGCAGGCCGACATGGGGCTGGGATGCGGAAACCCCGGCGCCATCGCTTCGCTTAAGCCTGGAGAGAGCGTCCTGGATCTCGGGAGCGGCGGCGGATTCGACTGCTTTGTCGCGGCCCGGGAAGTCGGGGAGACGGGCAAAGTGGTCGGTGTGGATATGACGCCGGAAATGGTCGGTCTTGCCAGAAAAAACGCCGCAGCGGTCAACGCGAAAAATATTGAGTTCAGGCTCGGCGAAATTGAAAATCTTCCGGTGCCGGACAATAGTTTTGATGTGATCATGTCAAACTGCGTGATAAATCTTTCACTCGAAAAACAACGCGTTTTCAACGAGGCCTTTCGCGTGCTGAAACCCGGCGGCCGCCTGGCGATTTCAGATATCGTTGCGGTAAAACCCTTGCCGCCGGAATATCGGCGGAATACGGCCCTGCTTTGCGGATGCGTCGGCGGGACCGAATCGGTGGACAGCCTCCGGAAAATGCTTGCGGCG
>PCSG01000428.1:2413-2989 GCA_002772195.1 Desulfobacterales bacterium CG23_combo_of_CG06-09_8_20_14_all_51_8
CGAAGAAAGCCATGAGTTTATCGAACAGTGGTTCCCGGGTCAGGGAGTGGAGAATTATGTGCGTTCGGCGAAGATTCAGGCGGTAAAACCTTCGTCGGGGAGGACCAGCGCGATTTCTTTGGGCGTATCCAGATAAAAATCAAGGGCGAGCAGCATTTCCGAAAGAGCCGTGGGATGGGCGGAAAGGCGGTCGCTGAAAAGCAGCAGGAGTTTTTCCGCGCGTTTTCGATAGGTGTCATCCGTTGTAAAGGTGGAAAGACGCAGGAGGTTTAAGGCGCAAACCGCGTTGCCCGAGGGCATGGCCCCGTCCTGCCAGGGTTTTTCCCGGGCAATAAGTACGTGGTCTGCGGGGGCGGCGAAAAATCCGCCGTTCTCGGGGTCTTCGTAGCGGGTTTTGAGTTCATCATCCAAGGCCAGGGCATGTTTCAGCCACATGATGTCGGATGTGGCTTCAAAGAGGTCCATCAGGGCCGCGATGAGAAACGCGTAATCCTCCAGGCAGGCGGTGTGCCGGGCTTTTTCATCCTGATAGTGATAGCTTCGGTAGAGCCGGTTGCCGATGTGAAGATTCGTCAT
>PCSG01000428.1:3052-3194 GCA_002772195.1 Desulfobacterales bacterium CG23_combo_of_CG06-09_8_20_14_all_51_8
CCGGGCGAAAGCGGAAATCATGAGGCTGTTCCAGGACGTGAGGATTTTTTCATCCCGCAACGGGGCGGGCCGCCGGTTTCGTTCAGTGTAGAGCTGTTTTCGGGAGGCTTCAATTACGTCCATCAATTGCTCTTCGGTCAGA
>PCSG01000005.1:0-9165 GCA_002772195.1 Desulfobacterales bacterium CG23_combo_of_CG06-09_8_20_14_all_51_8
CGAAATCACCAGATGGTATGGGACATGGGCATGGAGATGCTTGAAAAAGGACTGGAACGGCGAAGGTCCGTCTGGTTTGGGTAGACCATTCAAATCAATGAGCCAACCGCCTGCTGTCCATCATCCTCTGATGCAGTCTTTCAGCCCTCAGACAAAAGGCTTCGAGCTTTGCAAGAATCAGTTGCGGAAAGGCGGATCCATCACTTTCCACCGCCAGAAACGGAAGCTCCTCAACATCCTCCAGAATCGACCGGAGCCGCATATCTTTCGGAGCGGTCGCCAGCTTACCCTCCCGATTCATTGTTTCATTTAATATCGCCTCGGATATCCGGTTCGGCATGCAGCCAAACGGTCCGATGGCGATGACCCCGCAGGCCCGGTTCGAAATTTCCGTAAGGGCGCTTCCCACGGTCAGGACCACTTCACCTGTCAAATTGGCTGAAACATAGGGCCTGGCGTTTTCGATGATGGTGTCCATATCCACAAGCTCCGCATGCGTCAGTCCCGATTTTCTCAGCAACGCCTTCAGGCGTTTTTCAGATTTTGCCATGACGCGCTTTTTTATAAAGAAGCCCAATTTTTCCAGCAGCGTCATGGACATATAGACCAGGTTTTTATCGACCAGGTAGTCCGAATAAATCATCCATTCCGCGATGGGGGCGCAGACAGCGGCAAACCCTCTTTTGGCCAGAACCTCGGTCAGATACCGGCGGGACAGCCCGTCCCGCCGTACAAACATCTCCCCTGAAAGAAAGATCACCGGCACCTCTTCCGGGGGCCGCTTCATGGGTATTTCGCCCAGATTCCAGCTGGTTTTCTGAAGCTGGTTTTCCAGTCCCGAAAAACCTTCCGTTTCAATGGCCTTCACTATCCGGCCCCATTCCTTTTCAAATATGGCCATCCCTTCGTCGACATTCACCGCATTGGCAAGAACCATAGAGCGAATATCTTCCATGACGTCCGACACAACAACCCCCCACCAGGCCTTAATCTGGAAATCAATTCCAAAGCCCGCATAACTGTTTTCAGAGGAAAGGGATAACAGCGCCACATCCGGGATATTCAATCGTTTGATCAAATCCTCCATAAAAACATAGTACTGGCCGAACCGGCACGGCCCCGAACCCGTGGGCATGAAATAAACAAGTATTTCTCCGTCCTTTTTATGGTGTTGAATATAATTCAACAATGATCCGGTGGTCAGCAGCAGCGGCAGACACTCTTTGCAGCTCGTATTGGCCCTGCCGAGTTTGAGAATCGCATCGTCTGAAGGCGGATGCACCACAGCGTTATACCCTTTGAATCTAAAAGCGGCCCCTAACGATTCCGATGCCAGACGCCCCCCGGACGGGAAAAGGATCGTAACGGCCGGGTCCGTCATGGGAACGGTTCTTCCGGATGATGTGGTCACCACCGGAACCCCTTTTTCAATAGCGGTTACGGCCAACCTGTACCGGGGTGGCTTGTCCGGGGCCTTTTCTTTTCCATTGAGCTGCCGGAATGTCGACACAATATCCAGATACGCTTCTATCCGTGTTTCAATCCCGGCATCCGCCGAATGGCTGTCGAGTTCAAGGGTCAGGGAGGGCTTTTTACCCATGATGCTTCTGAAATAACCGACGAGAAATGAATCCGGACCACAGGAAAAATTGGTGATGTAGGCGCCGAAAAGCTGGGGGTGTTTTTCGACAAGCCGGGCCGCCTTCATAATCTGCTGCCCCATCCCCCAGTACATATGCTTTTTATCCCGTTCATCCTCAAGACTGAGAAAGTCAATGGGAATGACCTGGACGCCCCGGGATACCAGTTTGTGAGGGATCCCCATGTTGGCTTCCCCCACATACCCGTTGTAGGACCTGGCAAACAGCACCACGGCCGTTCTGGCAGGATCGGATTCCAGGTCCGCCATCACCTTTTTGCCGGTTTCCTTCATCTCCTGAAAGCATGCGTTCTGAGCGTCTACGGCTTTGTTAAATGCGCTGACGGCTTTTTTTTTGGTTTCACCCATCTTTATTGCCGTCTCAACAAACGAATCAACAGCGGTTTCCAGTCCTTTTCTGAGATCCAGAAGCGGCGTCAGCACTTGTGCGCCGCTTTCTTTTAATTTTTTAAGCGGGTCTCTGAAGGTGGTCTGCAGGTAGAATGTTTCACCCTGAACAATCGGGCATAATTGGGAACTGGCATCTTCGTTGGTGGTGGGGATGGTTTTAAAGTGGGGGAGAAAGATAAAATCCGGTGGATCGCCCCCCGCGATCAATGAATAAAAAAACCCATGGGCCAGTTCCGCGGGATAGCAGAAAGCCGCCCCCCGTCGGTCGATCCCTTCCTGGGACGGCGCACCCGGCAAGATGGGCTCATATCCGAGCTCGGTGAAAAAGGTTGAATAAAGCGGGTAATAGGTATTCACCAGAAAACTTCGGTTGATCCACACCCGGCCCTTCGGAGGTGTTTCCTCCGGCAGTTTGGCCGCGTATTTGTCAAAAATAAGCGATTGCCGGAGCCTTACCAGGTCAAGCGTTTCAATGTCATATTGAATATTGCGCCGTAAATTGTAATACCGGTTGCAGGCGCCGCCAAAAGGATATGTTTCCCCCTCCAGCCCGATCATGGCGATATGGCATTTTCTGTCGCATTTTTCTTTTCCGCCGCCGCAAATGAAGGATTTTCCATACGTTACTTCGCGGGCCGCAAGGGATTTCAGGTCAAACCATCCTTCCTTAATAAGGTTGTTTTCAATTCGTTTTTTCACCTCCAGGGCCACGCCAAAAGCCCCCATTAATCCTGGTTCCGGCGGGACAATGATCGGTTTGCCCACCAGAGCGGCCATGGCCAGTGGAATGGCATAGTTATAACACACGCCGCCCTGCATGAAGATTTTCTCTCCCACCTGCCGGTTCCCTTTGACGCGGTTTGAGTAGTTCATGCAGATGGAATAGACAAGGCCCGCAACAATATCCTCATGGGCCACGCCTTCGTGAATCGCATTCTTGATATCCGACGAGATAAACGCGGCGCACTGGTCGTTAAAGTTCGGCGGTTTTTTTCCTTTCATCGCAATATCCGCGATGTCTTCCATGGCGACATTCAGCGACTCTAAGGCCGACTCTTCCAGAAATGATCCGGTCCCCGCGGAACACGCCTCGTTCATGGCATAATCGGAAGATACGCCGTTGGTAATGTATGTATATTTTGCGTCCTGACCGCCGATTTCAAAGATCGTATCCACCTTGTCGTCAAAAAATACAGCTGCGGCCGCATGGGCAATGATCTCGTTGATCACGCCGTCTGTCATGGCATGGAGCCCGGCGATCTGACGGCCGGAACCGCAGACGCCCAGACCGGAAATGTTGATGCTGCCGGGATCAACCTGGGATGACACCTGTTCAAGGATCGCTTTGTAGCACTTCCGTGATGCGCCGACCGGATCGCCGCTGGTCCGCAGATAGATGGAGGCGAGAAGGGCGTTGTCGTCTCTTCGTAAGAGCACCGCTTTGGTGGTGGTGGACCCCACGTCAAGGCCCAGAATGCAGTTATCACCTTCTCTTGCCTTGTCTGTTTTAATGGTTTTGAATTCCACCTGGTCCCTGAAATCCGAAAGGGGAGGCAAGGATTCAAAGGGTGCGATCTCCGTCCTGAAAAGCGAGTCTATTCCGGGAAACGGGGCGGTCGGGTGGTCCAGCGCCCACAACGCCGTTCCCAGGGCCTCAAAATACGGGGCTTCTTCCGGAACAATCAGCCCGGGTATTTCAGCCTTAAGGTTTTTAATCATCATCTTGTTCAATGCGGTTCCGCCGGTCACCATGATGTTTTTTCGATCCACTTTTTTTAAAAGTTCCAGGACCTTGTTCGACATCATGACACACAGTCCGGCCGCGACCTGTGACTTTGGGATTCCCTTGTTGGTGGCATGGGTGCAGTCCGACTTGCAGAATACGGAGCACCGTCCCGACACAGGGTGAGGATCTTCATTCCCGGTCCAGTCAACTATATCTTCGAGAGATACGTCCATTCGTCGAAGCTGCTGGAGAAAAAACTCCCCGGTGCCCGAAGCGCATTTGTTGCCAGTCAGCACGTTGGATATCCTGCCGCTGCTGTCCAGCACATAGGTCATGAAGGTTTCCCCCCCGGCCGACACCACCGCCGGGCAGACAACATCCGCTGGTTTTACGAACTTGAACGCATACTCAACCGCTTCCGGCTCTGAAATGGCGGACAGGTTGACGAACTTATGAAATTTTCTTCCGGTAACCGCGATTTTGTCAAATGTGCTGAAGTCGAGATTTTTCACAACAGACATCATGGTCTGCTTTGGATTCCCGCCATGGGAATGAACCGAAAAGTCGACAACCCGGGTCCCATTGCCTTTCTCTGCAATGCCCCGTTTATCGCCGTTGCTGCTGGCTTCCACCAGTACGACAGATATGGTGGAAGCGCCCAGGCAAATGCCGAGGCTCATTTTTTTTCCGTTGGGATGTTCGTTGCCTGCTGCCGCTGCTTTTATTATGCCCTCTGTCATCAGTTCCATCACTCCGGTAAGATATTTGTCCCATTCATTATTTATAATGGATGGGAGTATGATAAGCTTTTCATTCAGTTTGAATTTTGAATATACCGGTTCATCCCAAAAAGCAACAAACAGGGGCGTTCTTCGTAAATTGGTTAAAGCTATTTTAAACGTTAATAAAAAATGTCATCATTTACTCGGTTTTTTCATAAAATTCCCATGCGCTCTGAAGTCGCCGGGTTCTGGCTTTGTCCGCGATATTCATGAGTATTTTATCCCTGTCCCAGGCTTGTTTTGCCTCTCCGCCGACTTTTTCCCAGAACGGTTCAAGACGATTAAACAAATCCCTTACCTGTTTCAGCGCGTCACCCGTGACGATATGAACCGCCGCCGCCGTGGGGCTGCTCATTGCAAGGCTCCGGACGGATACGATGCGGCCGAGGATGCTTTCTTTCATTTCCCTGCCCCAGCCATAGGCGCAGGCATTTTTGAACAAATATCCCAGGATGGCGGCGGTTACGTGCAGGTCTTCAATGGTTCGAAACGGCTTGATATAATCGGTGTAGCCGTCACCCGGAAGCAGATCTGATTCAAAAACGGCGACATCCGTGAATATGATCTCACCGTGACTGATTTCCGGCACCAGTCGGACGTCTTTCATGGGCAATATCCTGATCCCAGGCCTGAGGCTTTCGATCATCAGCATCCGGATATTGTTTTTCCCGTCGTCTCTCATCCCGTCAGACGCGGCCGCCAGAAACAGATCCGCTTCCGTTGCGCAGGTGACATACTTTTTTTTGCCGTTTAAGGTAAAGGTCTTTGTTTGGCCGCCATCCTTTTCCGAAGGCGCAAGCTCTGATTGGATTGCCCGGGGGTGGCCGCCCCCTTCCTCGGTAATGCAAAAACAGACGATCGCATTTTGCGGGAGCGCCGGAACAAGGCGCTGCAGGGCGGAGCAATAGCCGGCCGCAAACGCAAAAGCGGCGCAGTCCGATACAAACCCGCCGGCCGCGGCCCGATCCACAGGGGCATCCCATGACGCTGATTCCCTGAAAAAAGCCTGCCGAAAGGAAGCAAATTCAGGATACGTCTTTGGTATAACGGGCGCAATGGATCTGCCCGATGACAACAGCCAGTCAATAATATGTAAATTCGTTTTTCCCATGATTTTTTATATTCCTTTTTTCGCTTAAATCGACCATTGAACCACCGAACAGAATAACCCAAAAGGCGTGATGAGTTTATCTGATTTGTTCTTGATTTCAATCAATATTTGGTGCAAAATATCAGGCAACGACTTCCCCTGGTGCTTCAATTTCCTTTTCAATCTGTATGTCCTTGACGGTGGTTTCCGGTATCCGGATGGATCACGGCATCTTCCTGAGAGTTCAGCCCTTCGTTACAGCGTTTGAACGGTATTCGGTTTTGCCGGTTTGAATCGTTTCAAGTTTGTAATCCATTTTTTGCAAGGGAGCCATTCATCATGCCGCAACTGGAGAATCTTCATTTGGAAAAACGCCGATACCCCAGGATTGCAACCAGTATTCCGATGAATCTAGTGGCGGATAAGCGCAACGTGGTTGCTGAGACAATCAATCTGAGCATGAGCGGGGTATACTGCCGGGTTGATCGGACCTTTGAGGTGATGACATGCCTGGAAGTTGTTTTATTGGTTCCGGATAAAGGGGCGCCGGATGATGTCAAATATGTGGAGTGCGAAGGCATCGTGGTAAGAAATGAAAAAACGAAAAACGGCTATCATATCTCTCTATTTTTTAATGAGATGGCAATTGACGAAATGCGGAAACTGGCTGATTATTTAGCCTCTCATGGCGCATCGGCCGATTAAGTCCATACCTGGTGTGGGTCTGGTCGGACCGCATTAACTGATTGAAAATTAATAAAATTCAATGAGATATCTTGGTCCGACAAGAAATTGACTTAATTCCGTATATATTGACAGCCTATCCTTACCGATATATACTGTGATATCTACCAACAATATAGGGAGGCGCATCATGCAAACTGCAAAATTATTCACCAACGGCCGAAGCCAGGCTGTAAGATTGCCGAAAGAGTTAAGATTTTCAGGAGACGATGTTTTTATTAAAAAAATCGGCAAGATGGTTGTCCTTTTGCCGAAAGATGATCCATGGTCTTCATTGGTTAAGAGCCTTGACCAGTTTACTGACGACTTTATGAACGACCGGGATCAACCCCCGCAAGATTCACGAGAAAACTTATGATTAACTTCATGCTCGACACGAACACCTGCATCTATGTCATTAAACAAAAGCCGGCGAAGGTTATCGAGCGCTTCAAGCAAACGGAGGTCTCGCAAATAGGCATTTCCTCCATAACACTGAGTGAGCTTCTGTACGGGGTTTCAAAAAGTTCAAAACCCGAGCAAAACCAAATAGCTTTATCGCAGTTTGTCGCGCCGCTGGAAATATTACCCTATGACGATGGAGCCGCCCAATATTATGGTGATCTTAGAGCCGGCATGGAAAAGCAAGGCACCCCCATCGGCTCTCTGGATATGCTGATTGCCGCCCATGCCCTTTCTCTCGACTGCATCCTGATTACCAATAACGAAAAAGAATTTACTCGAATACCAAATCTAAAAATTGATAATTGGGTAAAACAATGAAGCCGATATGGCTCCTATCGCTCTGAATCACCGGTTTGAGTGGAACGGTAGCGGAACTTACATCCGATTGAATTCAGTTGTTCGCCGAAAGTGATCAATTACATTGCCTCGGAAATTTTTATATCGCTCCTGAGAAGATCGTTCACAACCGAGGATCGATCAAGCCCTTTCTTCGCCGCGATTTTCTCTACAAAAGCAGAGACCTCTTCATCGAGATAAACGGGGATATTCAGTTTTATATCCGGGTGATAAAACTTGCCTCTTTCACCTTTTGAAAAATCATATTCTTTTCTCATTGTCATTCACCATATGCTTTGATTTCTTGTTTTGTTGCTTTTCGGCTTGAAATAATTCTGATCGTAACAGCATTTTCGTTTTCCTTTTGAAACGTATGGATTACGATCAATAATCTTCCTTTTTCCGAAATACCTAAAGTTATCCATCTTTCTTCGGTTATACTGTGGTCCGGATCAAATATTGAAAGCGCCTTTGAATCCCTAAATACCGTTGATGCTTCGTCAAAAGTTACAGCATGTTTTTCTCGGTTTTCATTGGCCTTTCTGGGATCCCAATCAAAATTGTAATTTAAAATCATTTTAACAGTCATTCCATTTTAGAGCAACGGGCTGCTCAGGGGCGGCGCGCTTTTTGCCGTCACCTGGAGCAGCAAGGTTATGCCTTTACCCTAAATCAATCACACCAGAAACTGAGAAAGGTTGTTCATAATTCTCATGTTGAGTTTTCACGAACATTTCTATCAATTTTTCACGATTAATTTTTACTCTTTTTTGTATTTTTACATTAAAACCGAATAGATTTTGTATTGTCGCGATATAATCGAGAATTAAAATTTCAAATTCATTGAAAGGGATTCTTCTAATTTCATTCCCCAACTTATCCGTATGAATAAAATTCGGGATGCCTTTCTCGTCTCTTTCAAGTTTAAATTGAACCAAAACTTGATCAGTTCCTGGGAACAAAAAAAAATCAGATTTTTCCAGTAATTGTATGTCATTAAATGTATTTACGCTAGAACCAGAGCCACCTGGTATAATATCACGCAAAAATGCTCTGTATTTAATGTCATAAAGTTTCTTTTTATGAGGCAGGTTCCGGATAACTAACCTAAACCCAAATGCTGGCAAATACCACAATTTTGGACTTCCTTCAAAACGGGTGACAAAATTCAATAAAATGTATTGAACAGCAGGAAATGCAAAAAAAGTTACAAGGGCAAGTATTTGTGCAAAAAATGTCTCCATCCGTAATATCTCCAATTGGGCATAAGTTTATATGGTTTCCAGATAAAAACGCTTTCCCATTTTGCTTCCAGATAAGACAGTTTAATAAATAATGAATAGCTCGTGTTTGGGTTCACCGAATCATTGCATACGATAAACCCTGTGCGGTTGATTTATAGCATTTTCTCAAATGAAATGCTATGGTTAAATTGCGTATAGGGAACCGGTGCCGGCGCATGATATTTTTATCTGGATACCAGCCTTCGCGGGTATGACGGTCGCGGGTTCTTTAACAATTAATAAGAACCTTGAAACAAAACAGCAGCCTTGCTAAAACTCCTGGAACAATGTGGGCTGTTTTTCGCCGCCCGTTTCGTCAACCCATTACCTTTTATACAGGTGCCTGATGAAATTCGATCTCGTGATCCACAATGCCGTCATCGTAAACGTGAATCCGGATTTTGACATTATCCAAAACGGGGTCATCGGCATCAAGGACGAATTGATCCAGTGCGTTCAAGAGGGGGGTAAGGATTTATTCCGCCCCCCGGCGTCCGAATATCTGGATGCCCGTGGCGGCATTGTCATGCCCGGCCTGGTGAACGCCCATACCCATCTGCCCATGTCCCTGTTCCGGGGCCTGGCCGATGATCTGCCGCTTTCCGAGTGGCTGAATGACCATATCTTTCCGGCGGAAGCCCGGTATCTGTCCCCGGAAACCGTGCGCATCGGAACAAAGCTGTCCTGCGCGGAAATGATTCTTTCCGGCA
>PCSG01000005.1:9279-9523 GCA_002772195.1 Desulfobacterales bacterium CG23_combo_of_CG06-09_8_20_14_all_51_8
TGCCCGATCCTTCCCGTAATATCGAGGCGGCTGTTGAATTTGTCACCAAATGGCGGGGCCGGTCGCCCCTCCTCACGCCGTCCATCTTTTGCCATTCCCCCTATACCTGTTCCGCTGAAACCTTGAAAAAAGCCAAGCAGGCCGCCGACCGTCTGGGGGTCTTGTTTCAAATCCATGTGGCGGAAACAAAGCATGAGCGGGACCAGTCCATCGCCGCAACCGGCATGAGCCCGGTAGCCTATCT
>PCSG01000005.1:9605-10256 GCA_002772195.1 Desulfobacterales bacterium CG23_combo_of_CG06-09_8_20_14_all_51_8
CGGCGGAAGGTCAACATCGTCCACACACCGGAAAGCAACATGAAATTGGCATCCGGCGTGGCCCCGGTGCCGAAGATGTTGGCAAAGGGCCTGACCGTGGCCCTGGGCACGGACGGGTGCGCCAGCAACAACGATCTGGATTTGTTCGGGGAAATGGACCGGGCCGCCAAATTGCACAAGGTGGTATGCGAAGATCCCACGGTCATGACCGCCCGGCAGGTGATCCGCATGGCCACCATAGAGGGGGCCAAAGCCCTGGGGATGGCCCATGTAATCGGTTCCCTGGAACCCGGCAAGCAGGCGGACATCATTATAATCGACACAGGGAAACCCCATCTGACCCCCTTGTATCATCCGGAATCCCATCTGGTGTATGCGGTTTCCGGGGCCGATGTGTCGGATGTGTTTGTGGCGGGCCGCGCGATCATGCGCAACTATGTTCCCCTGACCTTGGACATGGACGCGGTCATGGAGAAGGCGCAGTCTTCGGCCTTGAGGATTCGTGAAAACCGCGCATAGAAAAGAGGGATATCCCGGAAAATGTATTCGCGCAGCGTCGGGCATGATCAGACACGGATTTCACGGATGACGCGGATGGTTTTATGGATTCCCGCCTTCGCGAGAATGACGGATTGCAGGGCGGATCGGGCT
>PCSG01000179.1:0-1995 GCA_002772195.1 Desulfobacterales bacterium CG23_combo_of_CG06-09_8_20_14_all_51_8
GAATGTGATTGGAAAAATTGGAATTAATAAAAAGGCAGGTGTATTAATTTACCTGAGCATAGGTGTATCAGTTTATCTGAGCGCTATAGCTGTTTCAACTTTTAATGAAATATCTGCACGAAAATCCCAGAATTCCATATTAACCGAGGCACTGTTTACCGAAAGTTTTATCAGTTTATCTGCGTCATTGATTATTATAACGTCATTTTTTCCCAAAGCATCTTTTAATACTATAATTGCAGTATCTGCAAATTGATTAAAATCACCGTTCCAGTGGACTCCGAGCTCTTTTTCTCCGGTGCGTGGCTGATCATTCACTAAGCTTACCCGGTGTTCAGTAGTCACCTTTGCTAATTCCCCATCCTGAATATAGCAAGGAGCTGGGACCATATGATATGCACAGGCTGATACCATTAACAATATGCCGATTTCCAAAAAAAAATAGATTCCTTTCCTGAAAAACTTTTTAATTTGCTCTGTAGTAGCTGAGGTCCTTTCCAACATAATATTTTCCTCCTTAAAATGTGTTTTGATACCCCAAAAGCGGTTTTACGAAAGATTAACAGGAGTTTCAGAAAATTGGAGAAAATTGGGAGAAAATTGGGGGACGTCCTTAAATAATTCAATAACTCCTCTTAAAAGCCAAAACTTACAGGTTCTTAAACAGCGATAGGCTGCATTCTGTAAAGACGCGCGGCCTTCGATGCGGCTTTCAAGTCTCCTCTGCGCAATGCAGCTCTGACGTCATCCAGTTTCAGAGCTTCTTCAAGCGACAGATAAGGCGCCCAACCTTCCGCTGCGTCGATCAGTTTAACATCGACTTCAGCAACATACTGGCCTTCATGGATATATTTTGTTTTACGCCTCTTTTTCATTTTTTTCGCCTCCTAAAATCACTCGACCATTTCTTAGGATCGAGGCGGATCAACTCAAATGTCTTGCTCATGGAGCAGTCTTATTCAAAGATGCTTGATTTAGCAATGGTTTTGTCACAAAGAACGGTCATTCCACAGCCTGCCTAAAATATTGATTTTCCGCAATGGAATACAGCAACACATTCCAAAAAAAAAGGGGCGATTTTTCATCGCCCCGAAAATTGTTCTTGGCTGAGGGTCAAGGACTCGAACCTTGGATAACGGGGCCAGAACCCGTCGTGTTACCACTACACTAACCCTCATCAAGTAAACAGGTTCAATAATTTAGTCGTTCCCTGCTGTCAAGTCAAATTTTACGGCCTCACCCCTTCTTTTCAATATGGGAAACCGCATCATAAAGCCTTGAAACCACTTTTTCTTTTCCAAGGGCCAGCATCATTTCAAAGATTCCCGGACTCACGGTTTTTCCGGTCAGGGCCACCCGCACCGGCTGGGCGATTTTGCCGAATTTGAGATTGTTCGCGTCCATCACCTGTTTGAAAACCTCTTCAAGATTTTTTTCATCAAAGCTCCCGAGCCCGGCCAGGGCGTCCGCCAGTTGTTTCATGGGATTCAGCAGATCAAGGGACAGAAACTTGGCCGCGGCCGTCTCATCATAGACGGGTCGTTCCTGAAAATAAAATTCCGCGCCGTCAGCCATCTCAAGAAATGTTTTGCTGCGGGGCTTTAATGTGTCAATCACGCCGTGCAAATACGCTCCGGGTTCCGTTGAAATTCCCTTTCCCCGTAAAAAGGGCATCAGATGGGGGGCCAGGGACGGGGTGGACGCGGTCCGGATATGCTCGGCATTCAATGCCAGCAGTTTTTCCGGATTGAACACGCCGGCGGACCGGCCGATATGCTCCAGATTAAATTTTTCAGCCAGCTCCGCCCGGGAGAAAAACTCCTGGTCTCCGTGAGACCATCCCAGTCGCACCAGAAAATTCACCATGGCGTCCGGATGGTAGCCCATGTCCCGGTAGGCGGTCACGGACATGGCGCCGTGGCGTTTGCTAAGCCGGGATTTGTCATGGCCCAGGACCATGGGAACATGGGCAAATTCAGGAACTTTCGCACCCAG
>PCSG01000179.1:2069-8790 GCA_002772195.1 Desulfobacterales bacterium CG23_combo_of_CG06-09_8_20_14_all_51_8
AGGCGATGTTTCCCCGGATCCGGTCTTCCACCACGGTGGCGCCTGCCAGAGGGGCCTTAAAGCGCACCACAGCCCCTTCCTGCCATGGCAGGTTTTTATCCCGGCAGGTCCCGTCATAGCGGGGTTTTCCCCCGATTTGCCGGGCGTCTTCCCGCATCTGCTCCACCGCTTCGGGGGGGCAGGTGCAATAGTAGGCATTTCCGGATGAAATCAGACGGTCAATGTATTCTTTATAAATGTCAAACCGCTGGGACTGAAAATAGGGACCTTCGTCCCAGTCAATGCCCAGCCAGTTCAGGGCGTCAAAAATCGCATCCACGGATTCCTGGGTGGAACGGGCCGTGTCCGTATCTTCGATGCGCAGAACAAACCGGCCATTGGTATGCCGCGCATACAGCCAGTTGAAAATCGCCGTGCGGGCCCCGCCCAGATGCAGATAGCCGGTGGGGCTCGGCGGGAAACGGGTGATAATTGTATTTTCCATTTGCTAAATACCTTTTTAAAAGTTAAGGACGCTAACACAACCGCCTGGCAAATACAAGGCGCAAATTATGGGACCCCGGCGAATTCCCTTGACAACATGGCTGATTTAACATACTAGACTTAAAAATAAAAATTATTCTTCTTTGAATAAATAATAATAAATTTCAATAAATTAGGAGTCAATCATGGCAGTACCAAAGCATCGAATTTCAAAATCAAGACGTGGCAAACGGCGGACCCATCAGAAAACAGGGGCGCCCAGCGTTGTCGCCTGTCCGGAATGCGGCGAAGCCAAACTTCCCCATTTCGCCTGCCCGGAATGCGGGGTTTACAAAGGCCGGAATACCAAAGAAGCGGCTGAATAAATTCCATATCATTATTCAATAATGCCCAGCGACATCCATCGAACGATTGTTGTCACCGGCGGCTCCAGGGAGATTGGCCGGGCCATCTGCAAAACCTTTGCCGGGCCGGGCGTCCGGGTCTGTTTTAATTTCAATTCCCCGGGAGCCTCAGGCCGTGCTACGGCGGAAGAAATATCCGCGGCGGGCGGCATTCCCGAAGGCATGCGGGTGAATGCGGATTATATTGCCGGACAAGTGATTCATGTGAATGGCGGGATGTATTTCTGACAGGTTCTTGAAAAACCAACGGAGACACCTTTATGAAAATTGAAGACAAAGTCAAAAAAATTATCGCGGAAAAACTTAACGTGGACATCAGCGACGTGGTTCCCGAAGCAACCCTTATTGATGATCTCGGGGCGGATTCTCTGGCCATCGTGGAACTGATCATGACCATGGAGGAAGAATTTGATATCGAAGTTCCGGACGAAGATGTGGAAAAACTTGCCACCGTCAAGGACGCCATCGCCTATATCAAAGAGAAATCATAAAATCCGTTTTTTTAACATTTAAAACGGATGAATCGCGCGGGACACGCAGTTTATGGAAAACACATCACCCATTGCCATGGGAAGCGACCACGCCGGTTTCGCCTTAAAAGAATTCATCAAAAATCATTTGATCGCCGCCAATTTTAAGATTGAAGATTGCGGCGCTTTCAGCGAAAATTTAGTGGATTATCCGGATTTCGGCATAGAAGTCGCCGAAAAAGTCGCGTCCGGAATGTTTGAACGCGGAATTCTGATTTGCGGTACCGGCCTGGGCATGTCCATGGTGGCCAACCGGTTTAAAAACGTGCGGGCCGCCCTGTGCAATGACCTTTTTTTGGCCATGATGAGCCGGCGCCACAATGACGCCAATATCCTGGTGATGGGCGGCCGGGTCATCGGCACGGAACTGGCCAGGGAAATCGTTACCGTCTGGCTCAAAACTCCGTTTGAAGAGGGACGCCATCGAAAACGGATTGAAAAATTCGATGCCATCGCATCGCGCAACATCATTTAAAAAAGCGGCGGCCACAGGAGAACACAGGATTTGGATGTCAGAGAAATTGAAAAAGTGGATCCGGAAATCGCGGATGCCATTCGCCGGGAATACGACCGCCAGAAAAACACCCTGGAAATGATCGCCTCGGAAAATATCGTGGGCCCGGCGGTCATGGAGGCCCAGGCCAGCGTCATGACCAACAAATACGCCGAAGGCTACCCGGGAAAACGATATTACGGCGGCTGCGAAAATGTGGACATCGCCGAATCCAAAGCCATTGAACGGGCAAAAGCCCTGTTCGACGCCGAATACGCCAATGTCCAGCCCCATTCCGGCTCCCAGGCCAATATGGCCGTTTATTTCGCGCTCCTCACCCCCGGTGATACGATTTTCGGCATGGACTTATCCCATGGCGGCCACCTGACCCACGGGGCCGCAGCCAGTTTTTCCGGCAGATTTTTTAATTTTGTCCATTACGGGGTGGCCCGGGAAACCGGCACCATTGATTATGACCTTCTGGCGGATCTGGCCAAACAGCACCGGCCGAAAATGATCGTGGCCGGGGCCAGCGCTTATCCGCGTTTCATCAATTTTGAAGCCTTCCGGGATATCGCCCGATCAGTGGACGCCTATCTGATGGTGGACATGGCCCATATTGCGGGGCTCGTGGCCGGCGGCGTGCATCCCTCGCCGATCCCCTATGCGGATGTTGTCACCTCCACCACCCACAAGACCCTCCGGGGTCCCCGGGGCGGACTGATCCTGGCCACTCAGGATCTGGGCGCCCAGCTCAACAAGGAAATCTTTCCCGGCATCCAGGGCGGACCCCTGATGCACGTGATCGCCGCAAAAGCCGTGGCTTTTAAATTGGCCATGTCCGATACATTCAAGAAATACCAGCGCCAGGTTGTGAAAAATGCTGCCACTCTGGCCGATTTTCTCATGAATAGCGGCATCCGCCTGATATCCGGCGGGACCGACAACCACCTCATGCTGGTGGATCTCAGCAATTTAAATATCACGGGAAAAGCAGCGGAACAGAAACTGGAACAGGCGGGAATCACCGTCAATAAAAACACGATTCCCTTTGACACCGAAAGCCCGTTCGTGACCTCCGGCATTCGCATCGGCACCCCGGCCCTCACCACCCGGGGAATGAAGGAAGCCGAGATGAAACGCATCGGCGGTTTTATCACAGAGATTCTCAAAAACCCGGAAAACGACACCGTGATCCGGCGGGTGCGGGCTGAAGTTCATGAACTGTGCACGCATTTTCCGCTTTTTCCGGAAAACTGATCTTTATAAAAATGAACTCCTCAGGACCCGGTTCTCCCGGAACCCGGAAAAAAGGGAATCATGACCGTCCCCAAACGTCCGCCTTGGAATGAATATTTCATGGACATCACGATCCTGGTGTCCAAGCGTTCCACCTGCCTACGCCGGGCCGTAGGCGCGATTATCGTCAAGGACAAGCGCATCCTGGCCACCGGCTACAACGGCGCGCCTTCGGGCATCCGCCACTGCGGAGAAGTCGGCTGCCTCCGGGAAATTATGAAAATTGAATCCGGCCAGCGCCACGAACTTTGCCGGGGCATTCACGCCGAACAAAACGCCATCATCCAGGCGGCTTACCACGGGGCCCCGATAAAAGACGCATCCCTTTACTGCACCAACCTTCCCTGCATCATCTGCACCAAAATGCTCATCAACGCCGGCATCAAAAAAATATATTACAAGGATGGATATGCGGATGAACTTTCCCAGAACATGCTGGCCGAAGCCGGAATTGAGGTGATCCAGCTCTGAAATTCACCTCCCAACATATGATGCCCGTCACATCAGGCCTTAAAAGGATGATGCCCCATGAAATGCCCTTACTGCCGCGACCTCAACAACAAGGTGATTGACTCCAGACTCAGCAAAGATGGAACCGCCATTCGCCGGCGGCGGGAATGCCTGTCCTGCCAACGGCGATTCACCACCTATGAGTATATCGAAGATATTCCGCTCATGATTATTAAAAAGGACAAGCGCCGTGAAATTTTCAGCCGGGACAAGGTGCGGGCCGGCATCCAGAAAGCCTGCGAAAAACGCGAAATCAGCATGAATGTCATCGAGTCCTATATTGATGAGCTGGAACGGGATTTGCGGGAATCCGACGCCAAGGAAATCCCGTCCACCATCGTCGGCGAAAAAATGATGACGTTTCTCCACGGCCTGGACAAAGTCGCCTATGTGCGGTTTGCTTCCGTATACCGGGATTTCAAGGATGTCACGGATTTTGAAAATGAATTGAAAACATTAAAATAGCCGGATCTGCGTCCGGAACAAATTTATTCATTGACTTGAAAAATCATCCGGAATTAACTTAAATGGTTTCGCGGAAAACTAAAGCGAAACCATTTTCTTTTAAACCGGAGAAAAAACCAGGCCCTGGTCGATCCCGGGGCCGGACGGGAATCATGAACGACCAGGAATTCATGCGGATCGCGCTGGAACTGGCGGCCCGGGGAACGGGCTGGACCTCCCCGAATCCCATGGTGGGCGCGGTGGTGGTCAAGGACAATGATATCGTGGGCCGGGGCTGGCATCAGAAAGCCGGCGGCCCCCATGCCGAAGTCCATGCCCTTGACGATGCGGGCAAGCGGGCGATGGGCGCCACGATTTATGTCAGTCTGGAGCCCTGCCATCATCAGGGACGGACCCCGCCCTGCACCGAAAAAATTCTATCCGCGGGCATCGGCCGGGTGGTCATGGCCATGCGGGACCCGAACCCGGATGTGCGCGGCGGGGGCGCTGAATATCTGAGCAAAAAAGGCGTTTCCGTAACATCCGGCGTCTGCGAAGCCGAGGCCCGGCGCTTAAACGAAAGTTTTATCAAATACGTCACCACCAAACAGCCCTTTGTCACGTTAAAATGCGCGGCGACCTTGGACGGCCGCATCGCCACCCGGACCGGAGACGCCAAATGGGTCACCGGCGAAATGTCCCGAAAATTTGTTCACGAGCTGCGCCATGCGAATGACGCCATCCTGGTCGGGGTCAATACGGTGAAGGTCGACGACCCCCTCCTGACCGCCCGGCGGGGCGCCGAAAAAAGCAAGGACCCCATCCGGATTGTGCTGGACACGCATCTGTCCATTCCGGAAACTTCAAAATTGTTGCGGAACCCTTCTGGCTCTGATACGTTAATTATTACAGGCAATTCCGAATCATCCGCTCGACGGAACGCGATTTTGAAAACCGGGGTCAAAATTATCGACGCCCCCGTAAAAGACGGCCGCATCGACCTTTCAGCCCTGATGCCCCGGCTGGGGGCCATGGGCATCACCAGCCTTCTGGTGGAGGGCGGGGCCACGGTGGCTGCCGCAGCGCTCCAGGCAAAGGTCGTGGATAAAATTTATTTTTTTTACGCCCCGAAAATCCTGGGCGGTGACGACGGCGTTCCCATGTGCAGCGGCCCGGGACCGGCGTTGATGAGTGATAGTATTCCCGTCAAAAACATCCGCATCCATCGGTTTGGCGATGATGTCATGATAGAAGGCTATTTATAAAACCATGTTTACCGGCATCATAGAAGGACTGGGAAAAATCACGGGCATCCGCACGGCCGGGCAAGGCATGCGCCTCTCCATCCGCGCGGATTTTTCCCTGGCGGATTCGAAAATCGGAGACAGCATCGCGGTCAACGGGGCCTGCCTGACGGCGGTGGCTATCGCAACAACCGACTTTGAAGTGGATGTATCCCCGGAAACCCTGGATAAAACAACTTTGAAAACCATCCGGATCGGCGATCCCGTCAATATCGAACGGGCTTTGCGGCTGTCGGACCGATTAGACGGTCACCTGGTGTCCGGACATATCGACGGCACCGGACGGATCATCCATAAAACCCGTCACGCCAACGCCATTCTGGTGGGATTCGCCGTTTCCGAAACCCTGGCCCGGGACATGATCCACAAGGGTTCCGTGGCCGTCGACGGCATCAGCCTGACCATCAACGCCTGCGATGACCATGGGTTTGAAGTCAGCATTATTCCTCATACCGCAGACATCACAACCATCGGCATCAAGCAGAATGGCGACGCCGTGAATATCGAAACCGACATGATCGGCAAATATGTGAAAAAATTTCTCTCGGGCCGGCCGGGGGCCGGAGAAAATAAACCTGCGGGAAAACCAATGGACATGGAATTTTTATTGAAAACCGGATTTATTTAACCCATAAAGAATAGTTCATACGCATCCCATTTACCACTTCCGGATCATAGGCGGGTTATTATTGCCGATTTTTCCGGAGGTTGGATATATTTTAAGGAGATTTTAGATTATTATGCCGCTTTTAACCATTGAAGAAGCCATCCGGGACATCAAGGCCCGAAAAATGGTCATCCTGGTGGATGATGAAGACCGTGAAAATGAAGGGGACCTGACCATCGCAGCCGAAGCCGCGACCCCGGAAATCATCAATTTTATGGCCACCCACGGCCGGGGACTGATCTGTCTGTCTTTGGCCCCCCATATTGTGGAAAGACTCGGCCTGCCCATGATGGTCGACAACAACACCTCCCAGTTTAAAACCGGGTTCACCGTTTCCATTGAAGCCCGTCACGGCGTGACCACGGGAATTTCCGTCGCCGACCGGGCCAAAACGATTCATACGGCCATCGCCGATGACGCGAAACCCGAAGACATCGTCCGTCCGGGCCACATTTTCCCCCTGCGCGCAAGGCGCGGCGGCGTCATGGTCCGTTCCGGCCAGACGGAAGGGTCCGTGGATCTGGCGCGGCTCGCCGGTCTCAAACCCGCCGGCGTCATCTGTGAAATCATGGATGAAGACGGGACCA
>PCSG01000179.1:8803-10298 GCA_002772195.1 Desulfobacterales bacterium CG23_combo_of_CG06-09_8_20_14_all_51_8
GTCTCTGGAAAAATTTTCCCAAAAACACGGCATCGGCATCTGCACCATCGCCGACCTGATCGCCTACCGGATGCGCACGGAATCTTTTGTACATCGGGCCGTGGAAGCCCAAATCGCCACCATCCATGCCGGCAAGTTCCGAATTATCGTCTACGAAAACGACCTGGAGGATTATCAACATTTAGCCCTTGTAAAAGGAGAAATCGACCCGGAAAAACCGATTCTGGTGAGAGTGCATTCTGAATGCCTGACCGGCGATATTTTCGGGTCTCTCCGGTGCGACTGCGGAGAACAGCTCAACCGGGCCATGCAGATGATGGAAGAAGAAGGCAGCGGCGTTCTCCTTTATGTCCGACAGGAAGGCCGCGGCATCGGGCTGGTAAACAAGCTCAAAGCCTATAATCTCCAGGACCAGGGCTATGATACAGTGGAAGCCAACGAAAAACTCGGGTTTAAGCCGGATTTGCGCGATTACGGCATCGGCGCCCAGGTGCTGGCGGACCTGGGAGTCAAAAAAATGCGGCTGATCACCAACAACCCAAAGAAAATCGTCGGCCTGGAAGGCTATGGCATCAGCGTAGTGGAACAGGTTCCCATCCAGACCAAACCCACGGAGTTCAACCGGTGTTATCTTGAATGCAAACGACTGAAAATGGGCCATCTTTTAAATATTGACACAACCCCTTGATAAAAAAGGACACCCCCATGCCAAAAATCATCGAAGGAAATCTCCTTGCCCAGGGCAAGCGGTTTGCGCTGATCGTGGGCCGTTTTAACGATTTCATCTCTGAAAAACTCGTCAGCGGCGCCATCGACGCCCTGACCCGGAGCGGCGCCCGGGCCGAGGATATTAACATCGTCAAAGTTCCGGGAGCGTTTGAAATTCCGCTGGCCGCCAAAAAAATGGCCCCCAAAAACTATGACGCCATCATCTGTCTGGGGGCCGTCATCCGCGGGTCCACCCCTCATTTCGATTATGTCAGCGCGGAAGTGTCCAAAGGCATCGCCAGCGTCAGCCTGGAAACCGGCGTCCCCGTCATTTTCGGGGTCATCACCACCGACACCATCGAACAGGCCATTGAACGGGCCGGGACCAAAGCCGGAAATAAAGGCTGGAGCGCCGCTATCGCGGGCATTGAAATGGCCAATCTCATGGGCGCCATCGAGGAACTGACATAATCATCCATGGGAACCCGCCGAAAATCACGAGAACTGGCCATGCAGGCCCTTTTCTGCATGGATGTGCTGAAAAATGAATCCGATGACATCATCCGCCGGCTCGCCGAAATGCTGGATCTGAAACCGGACAGCCAGCCGTTTTACCTGACGCTGATCAAAGGCGTCCTGGAAAACAGGCCCCGAATTGACAGCCTTATTGAACTTTTTTCCAGTAACTGGAAAATCAGCCGCATGGGCTGCGTGGACCGGAATATTCTGCGAATCGGGACCTATGGACTGTTATTCTGCCCGGATATCCCGCCGAAGGTCTCCATCA
>PCSG01000179.1:10305-11465 GCA_002772195.1 Desulfobacterales bacterium CG23_combo_of_CG06-09_8_20_14_all_51_8
CGTGGATATCGGCAAGCTTTACGGCACGGAAGAATCCGGCGCCTTTATTAACGGGATCCTGGACGGGATCTATCAACACGAAGTTTCGCTAACGCTTGGAAAGAATCAATCGGAAGACACTGACAATCCCCCAACCCCCCGAGGACAAGGAGTTTAATCTTATGGAACAGAGAAAAATTTTGTTACGCGAGGATGAAATGCCCCGTCAATGGTACAACATTCTGGCCGACATCAAAATGAATCCGCCCCTGGGTCCGGACGGCAACCCGGTCACCCCGGATCAGCTCGCGCCGGTCTTTCCCATGAACCTGATCGAACAGGAAGTCAGCAGCCAGCGGTGGATTGACATTCCCGAACCCGTGATGGATGTCCTCAAAATCTGGCGCCCGTCCCCGATGGTCCGGGCCAGAAACCTTGAAAAAGCCCTGGGCACCCCGGCCCGCATCTATTTCAAAAATGAAAGCTTAAGCCCTCCGGGAAGTCACAAGCCCAACACCGCGGTTCCCCAGGCCTATTACAACAAAGTCTTCGGCATTAAAAAACTCGTAACAGAGACCGGGGCCGGTCAGTGGGGCAGCGCCCTGGCCTTTGCCTGCGCCCAGTTCGGCCTGGAATGTAAAATATTCATGGTCCGGGTCAGCTTTGACCAGAAGCCTTACCGGAAATCCATGATGGCCACCTGGGGCGGCAATTGTGTGGCCAGCCCGAGCCAAGAAACCCGGGCCGGCCGGGCAGCTCTGGAACGGGACCCCAATACGCCGGGGAGCTTAGGCATCGCCATCAGCGAAGCCATTGAAGAAGCCGTGTCCGACGCCTCCGGCCAGACCCGCTACTCGCTGGGCAGCGTCCTCAACCATGTCATGCTTCACCAGACCATTATCGGCCTGGAAGCCAAAAAACAGATGGAAAAAGTCGGGGAATATCCGGATATTATCATCGGATGCGCCAGCGGCGGCAGCAACTTCGCGGGCCTGGCCTTCCCGTTTGTCTATGATAAAATCCACGGCAAACAGATTGAAATCTATCCCGTAGAACCCGCGGGATGCCCGACCCTGACCAAAGCGCCTTTTGTCTATGATCACGGGGATACGGCCAAATACACGCCCCTGCTGCCCATGTACAGCCTGGGCCACGCTTTTGTGCCGCCACCCATCCATTCC
>PCSG01000179.1:11510-12036 GCA_002772195.1 Desulfobacterales bacterium CG23_combo_of_CG06-09_8_20_14_all_51_8
GTAAACGAGGGCATTCTCACGCCCAAAGCCGTCAAACAGAAAGAAGCGTTTGAAGCCGGCATCCTGCTGGCCCGCACCGAGGGCATTATTCCCGCGCCGGAAACCAATCACGCCCTGGCGATAGTTGTGGCCGAAGCCCTGAAAGCCAAGGAAGAAGGCAAGGAAAAAGTCATTCTCTTCAACTGGAGCGGCCATGGGCTTCTGGACCTGACGGCGTATGAAAAATATCTCTCCGGCGGCATCATGGATATTGAGCTCTCGGACAAAGAAATCGAAGAAGCGGAAAAAATATTCGCCAATCATCCGAAACCGCAAATCTTAAAAAGCAGATAAGCCAGGGACGGTTAAATGACTGAAGAATCAATAAAAAATTCCGATCTGGAGAATCTGGAACGCCGGTGCCCGCGGCTCGGCAGTCCCATTCCTCTGAAGTATTGCCTGATCAGCGGAGAAGACGACGGCATCTGCGGGAAAATTCTGGACTGCTGGTGGGAAACCTTCGACGTGGAAGCCTATTTGAAACAAA
>PCSG01000443.1:0-2554 GCA_002772195.1 Desulfobacterales bacterium CG23_combo_of_CG06-09_8_20_14_all_51_8
TAACGATGAAGCTGTCGGGAAAATTATTTCCGATGCCATGGAAAAGGTCGGCAAAGAAGGGGTCATCACCGTGGAAGAAGCCAAGGGCATGGAGACGACTCTTGAAATTGTCGAAGGCATGGAGTTTGACCGCGGGTATCTGTCGCCCTATTTTGTCACCAATCCGGAAAAAATAGAGGTGATCCTCAAGGATCCCTATATTCTTATCAGTGGAAAAAAAATCAGCAATATGAAGGAATTGCTGCCCATCCTGGAAACCACCGCCAGAAGCGGAAATCCTCTGCTGATCCTTGCGGAAGATATCGAAGGCGAGGCTCTGGCCACCCTTATCGTCAACAAGCTGCGGGGCACGTTGAAAGTGGCGGCGGTAAAAGCCCCCGGTTTCGGCGACCGCCGCAAAGCCATGCTGGAGGATATCGCCATTCTTACCGGCGGTCAGGTGATTTCCCCGGATGTGGGAGTCAAGCTGGAAAACGTCACCTTAAACGATCTGGGGCGCTGCAAAACCGTCAAGATCAACAAGGATGCCACTACCATTGTGGAAGGGGCCGGAAAAAAACCGGCCATCGAGGGCCGAATCCGTCAGCTCCGAGGCCAGATCGAGGAAACAACGTCCGACTATGACCGGGAAAAACTTCAGGAACGGTTGGCCAAGCTGGTGGGCGGAGTGGCGGTGATCCATATCGGCGCGGCCACGGAAACCGAGATGAAGGAGAAAAAGGCCCGGGTTGAGGACGCCATGCATTCCACCCGCGCGGCCGTGGAAGAGGGCATCGTCCCCGGCGGCGGTGTGGCATTGATGCGCGCCATATCGGCCCTGGACAAAGTGACTGTCTCCGGCGAGGAAAAGAACGGCATTCGGATTTTAAGGCGGGCGATGGAAGAGCCCTTGCGGCAGATCGCCACCAACGCGGGCTGCGATGGTACCATTGTGGCCAATAAAGTCAAGGAAGGCAAGGATGATTTCGGGTTCAACGCAGCCAATGAGGTTTATGAAAATCTGGTGGCGGCTGGGGTGATCGACCCGACCAAAGTGGTTCGGTCCGCCCTTCAGAACGCGGCTTCCGTGGCCGGCCTCATGCTCACCACCGAAGCCATAATCGCGGAAAAGCCCAAGAAGAAAAAGGACGCAAAGTCACAGCCGGCAGGCGATGATGACTATGATGACATGTATTGATCCCTGGTTTCATGAAACTTGAAGGGATGGAGATGGGTTTTCAATAATCCCTGATCCGAACCAGCGATATAAATGGAATACACCCGGCGAAGCAGGCGGAAGATTTTTTCAGCCTGCTTCGCTTTTTTATTTGGATGGGAAACGATGAATGATTTGATTAAATTGGCGAAAATCTGTAAATTCTATGGAGACGGGTTTTTATCATAGAGGACATTCCAGAGCGTCTGCGGGAAAAACCGTTTTCCGCCGTCGCTGGATTTAACAAGGAGCAGGAGCAATGACAATACAGGAACAGATGAAAAAAGACCTCATGCAGGCCATGAAAGACAAGGATGAAGAGAAAAAAAGCGCCCTGCGGGTGGTGATGGGCGAGTTCGGCCGGGGCGAAACAAAGACCCTCGACGATGACGCCGTGGTGAAAATTCTCAAAAAACTGGTCAAGTCCGAGATGGAGACTCTGGAGAAATCCGGTCGGGCCATGGAGTCCCGGTATATTGAAATCCTGGAATCGTATCTGCCGAAAATGGCTTCAGAAGACGACATCCGGCAATGGATCGGTCAGCATATTGATTTTTCAAACTATAAGAATAAAATGCAGGCCATGAAGGACATTATGGCCCATTTCGGATCCTGCGCCGACGGCAGCCGGGTCAAGGAAATTCTTCAGCGTTTGTAACCGGACCCGCCGGAGAACCGCGCCGCATCAGAAGCAATATTTTAAGTATTCATTATAGCGGAAGCTGGATCGAAAATAATCTTAAAAACTGAAAAAGGAGAAATTATGGATCTCTGTCCTTGCGGCTCCGGCAGCCCCTATGCGGATTGCTGCCGGCCCGTGATCAGCGGCGCGATTTCCGCCCAGACCGCCGAACAGCTCATGCGGGCGCGTTACAGCGCCTATGCGAAAAAAGAAACGGAGTTTCTGCTCACCTCCCTGCACCCGGACCACAGGGAGGGATATGATGCAAAACAGACCCGGAACTGGGCGGAAAAGTCCGTCTGGGAAGGGCTCGAAATCGTGGCCACCGAAGGCGGTACGGCCGAAGATGATCGCGGGACTGTTGAATTTATCGCATCCTACACCGCCAAAGAGAAAAGAAACAGACACCATGAGCGGGCCGCGTTTTTAAAGCATGAGGGGGCCTGGTATTTCACGGACGGGGAAGCCGTTCCTCCGAAAACAGTGGTCCGCGAGACGCCGAAAATCGGCCGGAATGATCCCTGCCCCTGCGGGAGCGGGAAAAAATATAAAAAATGCTGCGGCAAAGGGCAATGACCCCCGAAGGGTTGAACGTCAATAAAAACCGGGAGGGCTTATCATGACGGAAAAAATTAAATTTGAAAAATATGTCCGCACGTCCACCATTCATAACCCCA
>PCSG01000443.1:2618-3797 GCA_002772195.1 Desulfobacterales bacterium CG23_combo_of_CG06-09_8_20_14_all_51_8
CCGCAAGAACCCCCTTACCGGGGTCCAGAGCGTATTCAATCCCCGGCTGGAGGACAAAGTGGCCATGTTCTACGGCAAAAGCGACACGGCCCTGATTGCGAAAATGGCCGAGGAAAGCAGAAGTCGGTGTTTTTTGTGCGGAGACCTGTGGAAGCAGATCACCCCCAAGTACCCGGCGGATCTGGTTCCCGAAGGACGGATCGAAAAAGGCCAGGCCGTGCTGTTTCCCAATATTTTCCCCGCAGCCCCGGTGCATGCGGTCATCCGGGTGGGGGACCGGCATTATGTGCCCTTGTCTGAATTTGGCGCGGACGCGGTATCGGATGCGATTTCCGTATCCCTGGAACTGGCCCGGCGGCTCGCGGAAAAGAAGGCGGGCGTGACCTACATGACCCTCAACGGCAACTACCTGGGGCCGGCCGGGGCCAGCATCGCCCATCCCCATTTTCAAATGGTGGGGGCCGACCTTCCGTTCACCTATGTGGGGGATGTGCTGACCCGGGGCCGGGCGTATTTTGAAAAAAATCAGACCTGCTACTGGGCGGACCTGGCGGCCCAGGAAAAACAAGAGGGTGCGCGATACATCGCCGCTACCGGCCCCGTGGAATGGATCACCGCCTTTTCCCCGTCCGGCGCCAACGAAGTCGTGGGGATTCTGCCGAATCATCATGACTTTCTGGATATGGACAATGATGACGCGGCCGGTGTGGCTCAGGGCCTGGTCCGGGTGCTGGCCGGATATGCGGATATGGGGTTGTCCACCTTTAACTTCGCCCTCTATTCCGGGCCGCTGGATAAAAAAGACGAATCGTTCCGGTGCTTTATCCGCATCATTTCCCGACAGAACGTGTATGAAAACTACCGCACCGACGATTATTTTCTCCAGAAGATGCTGCGGAACGAACTCATCCTCACCCCGCCGGAGGTGTTGGCCAAGAATTTCAGGGAGCGGTTTTAATATGTATTTCGAAGTATTTAAAATTGAAATGGACTATCGGAGACTCACAACTTCAAGTCCCGAGACAAACGACTACTGCCTGGAGCGTTGAAATTTTCCATGAGTTGAGGAGTTCACCGGAAATTTTAGAATCACTTGTTAAATCTTGAAAATGCCCAAAAAAAGAGGTAAACAAAATGCAGGCGAAAGAAACAAAGCTGCAAGACATAATTGAAGGGACA
>PCSG01000361.1:0-2446 GCA_002772195.1 Desulfobacterales bacterium CG23_combo_of_CG06-09_8_20_14_all_51_8
TAGTGCAAACGGATATTCCTTATATTACCAACCAGGGCCGCAAAGGCGGCTCCAATGTGGCTGCAAGCGTGATCAACGCCCTTACCCTGCTTGCCCGAGAAAGGACTTAACATGAACACAGGAATCCTTTACGGCATCGGTGTGGGACCGGGAGACCCCGACCTCATCACCTTAAAGGCAGCTCGGATTTTAAACACGGTAGATGTGGTTTTTGCCGCATCATCCACCAAAAACGCCCATAGTCAGGCTGTGGAAATCGCGAGGCCCCATCTCAAGGCATCGGTTCCGGTCAGGATGATTCCCTTTCCCATGACCAGTGACAAGGACGATATGGCATCCGCCTGGGAAAAAAACGCCATGGAAATTATCGCCGCTCTGGAAAAAGGGCTGAACGCTGTCTTCCTGGCCCTTGGTGATTGCCTGACCTATTCCACCTTCGGGTATGTTCTCAGGAATATCCAAACGCTGGCCCCCCACATCACCGTCTTTTCTATACCTGGCATCACTTCTTATCAGGCCGCGGCCTCCAGGCTCAACACCCCTCTGGTGGAAGGGGAGGAATCCCTCATCCTGCTGTCCGGGGTGCATGGCGGGGACAGGTTCCGAAAAATATCCGGGTATTCGGACAATGTCGTTTTTCTTAAAGCTTACAAGAATGTGAAGGATATTGCCGATGCCCTGAAAGCATCCGATATGGGCTTCAAAAGCGTGGGTATTGTCCGATGCGGCCTGGATGGCGAGCAGGTCATCCGGGACATGAATGTGTTCACAAATAAAAAACCGGATTACTGGACCCTGATCATTTCTAAAGAGGATAAAAATCTTGTCCCGTAAAAAAACAGCCAATAACCCGAGAGCCCTTGCCATCGGTTTGATCATTACCCTGACGGTCCTGTGCACGGGACTGCTCACGATTGATGGCATGGAAGCCGCCAGGCTGCCCGCCAGACTGCTGCTCCCCCTTGCCCGGATGTTATTCTTTGTCGGCATTGGACTTGTGACGGCCCAGGCCATTGATTCCACAAGGTGGATGGAAAAACTGGGATTGTTGGCAGGCCCCGTGTTCAGATATGCCAACCTGGGCTCCCATTGCAGCGCCGCCTTTACCGCCGCATTTTTTTCCGGAGTGTCCGCCAACGCCATGCTTTTGGGATTTTACAAGGAAGAAAGCATATCCAAAAGGCAGTTGATTCTCACCAATCTCATCAACCAGTTTCCCGCCTATTTCCTGCACTTGCCCATGACTTTTTTTATTGTGACACCCCTGACCCGGACTGCGGGGGTACTCTATTTTGTCCTGACATTTTTGGCGAATATGCTGCGAACCATGATGTTTGTGCTTTACGGACATTTTTTCATGAAACCACAAGCAAACGGGAAAGAACTGGAAAACAGCCGGGAATCCGCTCAGGCAAAAAGTTCACACAAAAAAATAAAACCTTTTTGGCCTTCTCTTATAGAAAAGCTGCCGGGACAGTTTGTCCGGGTGACGGCTTACGTGGTGCCCACCTATACCGTGGTGTATGTGCTGACTGCCGCCGGGGCTTTTGAGTCCCTGGAAGGCTTCATGACAAAATTTGCGGTGGAAACCATTATCCCGGTGGAGTCCCTGAGCGTGGTGATGCTCAGTTTCATTTCAGAATTCACCGCCGGGTTCGCAGCGGCGGGGGCTTTGATGGACGCAGGAGCCATCACCGTCAAACAGACGGTCATCGCCCTGCTGCTCGGCAACATCATCGCCTTTCCCATACGGGCCATTCGCCACCAGTTGCCCCGGTATATGGGTATTTTTTCCCCTGTCATGGGCCTTCAAATGCTTTTGATGGGCCAGGGCTTCCGGGTGGCCAGTCTTATTCTTGTGGGCACGGTGTATTGGATTGTCGGATAAGCAGTATAAAAAAGTGCTGAGGCAGGGTTTCACCACAGGCACGGCCGCGGCAGCGTCCGCCAAGGCGGCCCTCATGTATTTATTCGGGGACAGGCTGGATGTGGTTGTTGTGGAGCTGCTGAATGGCGAGATGATGAACATTATTGTGGATTCATTTTGGACTGAAGGCGCAGCCTGCGTCGCTACGGTCATCAAGGATGCCGGAGACGACCCGGACATCACCCACAGGGCCAGGATCGGGGCAAAGGTAAAGCTGATGAATGAGGCTGGGGGCGTGACCATCACAGGCGGAAAAGGCGTGGGCATAGTCACCAAGCCTGGTTTGGAAATTCCTGTAGGCTTGCCCGCTATCAATCCAGGACCATTGAAGATGATTCGGCGGTCCGTGGCGCAGGTGTTGAAGGCCCGCAACCGGCAGGATGGGGTGTACGTGGAAATTTTTGTGGAAGACGGAGAGCTTCTTGCCAAGAAAACCCTCAATCATCGGTTGGGCATCGAAGGCGGCCTGTCCATTCTGGGGACCACGGGCATAGTCAAACCCTTGTCCCACGAAGCCTA
>PCSG01000361.1:2453-9975 GCA_002772195.1 Desulfobacterales bacterium CG23_combo_of_CG06-09_8_20_14_all_51_8
ACTATCCGTTCCGCCATGTCCGTGGCAAGGGCCTGCGGGGCGAGCTCAGTGGTGCTTACCACAGGCCGCCGCACGGAAAAATACGCCCAGGCGTTTTTTCCGGATTTGTCCGAGGAAAATTTTATCCAGATGGGAGATTTTTTTCAAATGTCCATGAAATGCGTTGCAGATAATGGGTTTCCCCAGGTCACACTGGCGGTATTTTTCGGCAAGGCCCTTAAAATGGCCCAGGGTTTTCCCCATACCCATGCTTCCAAATCCGACCTGACGATGGATTGGCTCGCCAGGCTGGCCGAGGAAATCACTGGAAACAAGGCCCTGACCAAAAAAATTTCCCAGGCCAACACGGCCCGCCACGCCTTTGGCATGGTGTTTCCCCACTATCCCAAGGTATTGGAGAAGGTGGGATCTTTCATGATTCAATCGGCGATGGGATTCTGCAAAGGGAAAACCTGTGTGCGGGCCATTATTTTTGACTTTGACGGCAACATAGCTTTTGATTCGGATAAGCGACAGGATCAATCCCAATGATTATGCACGAAGAGACTGAAAAAAAAATTGTCCACGTCATCGGCATGGGTCTTTCACCCCGTGACCTGACCCAGTCCCACCTGGACCTCATCCATCAGGCCCAGGTACTGGTGGGCGGCAGGCGCCATCTGGAAACATTCAGTCATATTCCGGCCATGCAGAGGGAAATTATCGGCCCCATTTCGGAAGTGCTGGAATTTATCCGGGAGAAAATGGACACCCTGCAGGTGGTGGTCCTGGCCTCAGGCGACCCCTTGTTTTTCGGCATCGGCAAAACCCTGGTTGATCATCTTGGGCCGGACAGGGTCGTGATTCACCCCAATATAACCAGCATGGCGGCCGCCTTCGCCCGCCTTAAACTGCCCTGGCAGGAGGCTTCCTGGGTAAGCCTCCATGGTAAAAAAGAAATGGCTTCCCTGGAAACCGCCATGAATGAAAAGTCCCTTCTTTGCGTGTTTACGGACCCGGCCAATAATCCGGATGCCATTGCCCAAACAGTGGGGGCGCACAATATGCCCTGGAATATGTGGGTTCTGGAAAGACTGGGAACCCCGGATGAAAAAATCACGCTCCTGGACCCTGCACAGACCGGTACCGAAAGTTATGCCCAGCCCAATGTGGTGGTGCTGAAAAAAAAAGAATGGAATGATCCCCCCGGTCCTTTGCGTCTGGGAACGCCGGACCACTGGTTTGTTCACGAAAAAGGGCTGATTACCAAGGCCCCGGTTCGGGCGGTTGTCCTGTCCATGCTGCGCCTGGAAAAACACCATACCCTGTGGGACCTGGGCGCAGGCAGCGGGTCCGTTGGGTTGGAAGCCACCCTCCTTCTTACCCAGGGACTTGTTTACGCAGTGGAAAAAAACGCCGAACGTATCAGGCAAATCCGGGCCAATGCCGAGAAATTTAAGGTGAAAAACCTGACCGCAGTCCATATTGACATGCCGGACGGCCTGGACCGGTTACCCCGGCCCCACCGGGTGTTCATCGGCGGGGGTGGCAACGTTCTGCCGGGGATTCTGGAAAAGGCGGCCGTTTTTTTAGAACCCGGGGGCCTAATCGTTGTCAACGCCGTGCTTTTGGAAACCTTGACCATGGCCGTCAAGCGATTGGAAGAAATGAAATTTAAAACCAGCGTCACCCAAATCCAGGTGAGCCAGTCCAGAAAAATGCCCTGGGGCCAATACATGGAATCTTTGAACCCCGTGTGGATCATCGTTGGTGAAAAGGAAAAATAAAATGGAAAAACATCCCATCATATTTGCAGGCGCAGGGCCGGGAGCCCCGGACCTGATCACGGTCAGGGGAATGAAGGCTTTAGAACAGGCGGATTATATCCTTTATGCGGGCTCTTTGGTGCCGGAGGCCGTACTGACATGGGCGAAAAACGGCGCAAAGATAGAAAGCAGCGCGTCCATGCACCTGGATCAAATGGTGGAGAAAATGGCACAGGCCTGGGAGCAGGGGCAAAGGGTTGTGCGGCTTCATACCGGAGATCCTTCCCTGTATGGCGCGATAAAGGAACAAATGGACCGACTGGAGCGGCTTGGCATACCCTGTGAGGTTATCCCTGGTGTGACCGCCGCTTTTGCGGCTGCGGCTGCGCTGAAAACAGAGTACACCGTTCCGGGTATTTCCCAGACCCTCATATTGACCCGCATTTCGGGCAGAACCCCTGTGCCGGAAAAGGAATCCCTCCTGTCCCTGGCCGAACACAAAGCATCCATGGCCATTTATTTGAGTTCCGGCATGGCGGAAGCGGTGGCCGAAAGTTTAAGCAAAGCCTATGGACCTTTAGCGCCCTGCGTCATTGCCTATAAAGTCAGTCACCCGGAGCAGAAAATTATCCAAACGACTGTGGATAAGCTGGCAAAAGTCATGGCGGAAAACAAAATCAACCGCCATGCCTTAATTATTGCGGGGCCTTTCCTGGAGGCAGGGGACAATGCCCAGTCCCTGCTTTACCACAAGCAATTCTCCCATGGATACCGAAAGGAATCATGATGGCATGGTCTGGCAAAAAACTGGCTGTCTGGGCCATCACCCCCAAGGGCGCGGAGCTGGCCCTGCAAGTAAAGGAAAAATGGGGCAACGCGGATCTGTTTCTTTCCGCCACCTTGAATGTTGAGGCGGATTTTAAACCATTCAGTTCCTTTTCCCAAAGCCTGGAAGTAATGTTTCCCCGATATGATGGGCATTATTTTATCATGGCCACGGGCATTGTGGTCCGATTGATCGCAAATTTTCTAAAAGACAAAACCACGGACCCGGCTGTGGTGGTAGGAGACGAGGCAGGCCATTTTGTGATCAGCCTGGTTTCCGGGCATATCGGAGGGGCCAACGAGCTGGCCCGGGAACTTGCCGCTGACATAGGTGCTCAGGCGGTGATCACCACTTCCACAGACGTGAACGAACTCCCCGGCATTGACGTGCTTGCCCGGAACCTTGGGCTTTATATCGAAAACACCCCGGCCATTAAACATGTGAGCATGGCTTATATCCAGGACCGGGCATTGCCCCTGCATGATCCCTACAACCTGGTGCGGCCCCATATTCCCAAAGAACTGATTGAGGAACCCGCCATGTTTTCCCCCGCCCGGTCCGGGGTGTTTGTGGATTATGAAGTCCGGGATTTGCCCGGGCAGGTTCTGGTTTTGCGGCCAAAATGTCTGGTGGCCGGAATTGGATGCCGGCGGGGCGTGCCAAAAGAAGAACTGGAATTCTTTATACTCGGCATTTTTAGGGCGCACCATCTTTCCATCCACAGTCTTGCCAAAATTGTTTCCGTTGACCTTAAGGAAAATGAGCCGGGCCTCAATCAACTGGCAACGGATTTGGGAGTGCCCATCTGTTTTTATTCAACCGATCAATTAAACCAGGTGGAGATGGTTCCCAATCCCTCTTTCCTGGTGGACAAGCACATAGGAGTCAAAAGCGTATGCGAAGCAGCAGCCATTCTGGCGACAGGGCGGAATCACCTGATTGTGCCCAAGCAGACAAACAAAACAGCGACCATTGCCATAGCAATAATGCCCTTTACATCGTAGGCACAGGGCCGGGCAGCCAGGCACATATGTCCGGCAGGGCTTTGGAAGTGCTTGGTTTTGTGGATATCGTGGTGGGGTACAAAACCTACCTGGAAATCATTGCACCGGTCATCCGGGACAAAAGGACCCATGCCACGGGTATGACCAGAGAAGTGGACCGGGTGGAGGCGGCCATAGAGGCAGCCTTAAACGGCCAGTCCTGCGCGCTGGTTTCCGGTGGAGATCCGGGCGTATATGCCATGGCCGGCCTGGCGCTGGAAATTCTGGCGAACCGGGGAATTGCCTGCAACACGGGCGCGGAAAACAGCCTGAAAATCGAAGTGGTGCCCGGCATTCCCGCCCTGTGCGCCGGAGCGGCCCTGTTAGGGGCTCCGCTGACCCATGATTTTGCCGCCATCAGCTTAAGCGATCTGCTCACGCCCTGGGATCTCATTGAAAAACGTATGGATGCCGCGGCCCTGGCGGATTTTGTCATCGTCATCTACAATCCCAAAAGCAAAAAACGGGACTGGCAATTGGAAAAAGCCAGAGACATCATCCTCCGGCACCGACCCGGAAACACGCCCGTGGGTATTGTGACAGGGGCCATGCGGGAAAACCAGCGGATTCAACTCTGTTTCCTGGAAGGTCTGCATCTGATGGAAGTTGACATGCAAAGTATTGTGTTTATAGGAAATTCATCCACATTTAGTTGCGGGAACCTTATGATCACCCCCCGGGGATACAGCAAGAAGTACGCAATATGAAACCGGATAATCAAAAAATGGCAAAATGCCTGGCTGTTTTTGGCACGGGTTCGGACGTCGGCAAGAGCGTGGTCACCACGGCCCTGTGCCGGATCTTGTCCGATCGGGGCGTCCGGGTATGCCCATTCAAGGCCCAGAATATGTCCAATAATTCCGGGGTGACGCCGGATGGCCTGGAAATGGGCCGCGCCCAAATTGTCCAGGCCGAAGCCGCACGGCTTGCGCCTCATGTTGACATGAACCCCGTGCTCTTAAAACCCATCAGCCAGGTGGGGGCGCAGGTGGTGCTTTTGGGCAGGGTGCTTCAGGATTTTTCAGCTTCCGGGTATCACAAGGAAAAAGCCCGGCTGTTTAAAACCGCCTGCCAGTCCTTAGACCGTATGCGGGGTGCCTATGATGCGGTCGTCATGGAAGGGGCCGGGTCCTGCGCCGAGGTCAACCTCATGGATCGGGATATCGTCAACCTGCGCATGGCTGCCTATGCCCAAGCCCCTGTCATACTGGTGGCGGACATAGACAGAGGAGGGGTCTTTGCCCAGATTGTGGGCACCCTGGCCTGTCTGGAAAAGGAGCAGCAGGATCAGATCGCCGGATTTATCATCAACCGGTTTCGGGGCGACATCTCTCTGTTTAGAGATGGTGTGTCCTGGATCGAACAGCAAACCGGCAAAAAGGTTTTTGGGGTGCTGCCATGGTTTGACCATTTTCATATTCAATCGGAAGATTCGGTGGTTATCGAACGTCCGGAAACCCGGAACAATCCCGGCAAAACGCCCGACGTAGCGGTGTTGCGGCTTCCCCATATTTCCAATTTTACGGATTTTGACCCTCTGCTTTGTACCCCTGGCCTGGGGGTGGCGTTTGTGGAAAAGGTCCGGGATATTTCTTCCTGCAAGGCGGTTATCCTGCCTGGCTCAAAAAGCACCCGGAATGATCTGGACTGGCTGGAAAAAACCGGCTGGCGCGCCAAAATAAAGGAATACGCCGAAAACGGCGGGCATGTGGTGGGCATCTGCGGCGGTTACCAGATGCTTGGCAGGGAAGTGCAAGACCCCGAAGGATTGGAAGGAAAACCCGGAACCAGCCGGGGCCTGAATCTGCTGCCCCATATGACTGTGCTGAAAGCCCCTAAAACCACTACGCTCACCCGGTTTGCCTGGGATGGTGTCATGGGTTGCGGCTATGAAATCCACATGGGCCAGACAACCTTGCCTGAAAATTCTGGTAAGGAAAAATCCGATATGCCTGGCTGGCTGATGGTGATGGAACGTAACCGGCAATCCTGCCAGGCCCCCGACGGCGCTGTCTTCGAAAACGGCCGGATCATGGGAACTTACATGCATGGATTTTTCGATACGCCCGCCATATTAAAAAAATGGCTCACGTGCTTGGGACTTGATGGCTTGGAACCACCAGACAAATCGGCCATGCAGGTCAGAAATCGTCAGTATGATCTCCTGGCCCGGCATTTTGAAAATCATGTGGATGTGGACACCATCATTTCGGGAATCTGTGCATGATTATCGGACACGGGGGCAATATCGCCCAGGCCGCTGCCAAAGCCGGGCTTCGCATGGAGCAAATTACGGATATGAGCTCCAACACCAATCCTTTGGGACCTTTGCCCGGCATGGTGGCGCATTTGAAAAAATCCATGAACGCCGTCACCAGACTGCCCGAGGCCGATTCTCAGGCCGTGGTGAAGGCCTTTGCCGGATTGAACAGCCTGGACCCTTCCCGCATTCTGGCCGCCGGTGGCACCACGCAGTTGATCTATTCAATTCCAAGGCTTTTTCCCTCAGGTCGTGCGCTCATTCTTGGTCCCACGTACTCGGACTACGCCGATGCCTGCGCCATGAATGGCGTGAATTTTACTTTCGCTTTTCCGGATAGCGGTCGGAATTTTGCCCACGACCCGGACCGGATTGCCGGGAGTGCGGCGGATTGCGATCTGGTTTTTCTGTGTAACCCCAACAATCCAACGGGTGATTTATACGCACCGGACGCGCTCGGTTGGCTTGCCCGAAAATGTCCGGCCACGGTTTTTGTCCTCGATGAATCCTATTTACCATTTGCGCCGGAATCCGCATCCCTGTCCATGGCCGGGACCCGCCTGCCCAATGTATTGGTGCTGAGCTCCTTTTCCAAGATTTACAAGGTGCCGGGCCTACGCATCGGCTTTGCCATCGCCCCGAAAAGATTAAAGAAAAAATTGGAGGGTTTTCAAATGCCATGGAGCATGGGAAGCCTGGCTCAGGAAGCGGTTCTATTCGCGGCGGGCAATAAAGATGCGGCCCTTGGGTATATTGAAAAAACAGCCGATTATGTGGCCTGTGAAAGAAAATCCATGGAAGAAAAAATAAAGGGAACGGCTGGGATCACGATTTATCCTGGAGTTACCCCCTTTGTGCTGTTCCGGTTGCCTCCTGGATTTAAGCCCGGCAGGGTTTGGAAAGAAATGCTGGAGCATCGTATCCTGGTGCGGGATTGCGCGAATTTTCAGGGCCTTGGCCCCCAGTTTGTGCGCGTGTCCCTCAAGGATAGGAAAGCCAACGCCAGGGTGGGCGACCTTTTGATTTCTCTTGCTGGAAACGCTTCTTTGAAGGGAAATGCCTGATGGCGGCTGAGCCTCTTACCCTGTGGCAAGCCTTTGGACTTGCTTTTTTGCTGGATATGATCCTGGGAGATCTCCAAAGGATGCCCCATCCGGTCCGGCTGATGGGATATCTGATCCAAAGGCTGGAAAAACCATTTCGCAGCCTGTCGGCATCCCCTGTAGCGGCAGGCGGGCTTTTCGCCCTGTTTCTGGTTCTCTTGGCATATGGGTTTGCCTGGGCGCTTCTCTTCCTGGCTCAAGGGGTTCATCCTTGGTTTGGAAGCGCTCTGGAGGTGCTTTTTCTCTATTACTGCATTGCCCCCCGGTGCCTGAACAATGCTGCCCGGGCGGTGGAAAAACCCCTACGCCTTGGGGATATGGAAAAAGCCCGGCGCAAACTGTCCATGATTGTGGGAAGAGAAACCAGGGATTTGACTCCCGTGCAAATATGCCGCGCTGCTATCGAAACTGTGGCCGAAAATTTTGTGGATGGCGTACTTTCGCCTTTTTTTTGGATTGCCGTGGGCGGTGCTCCTGCCGCCATGGCCTTTAAGATGGTCAGCACCCTGGACTCCATGGTTGGTTATAAAAACGAACAATACCAG
>PCSG01000259.1:0-239 GCA_002772195.1 Desulfobacterales bacterium CG23_combo_of_CG06-09_8_20_14_all_51_8
AATGGGTATTTAGGAGTGCCCGCCGGGGACACAGGCCCCCGGTGCGAGATCCGGGACGGAGAACTTCTCACGCGGGATTTCGGACGGCTGGACGCGGACGGGGAACTCCGATATGAGCGCGGCGCGCGGTACCAGTACTATCCGGAGGGCGGAGAACCGGTCCCCTGTGACCGGGTCGCGGAATTGATCATGGAGGATCCCCTTGTCCTGCGCGCGGCCGTTATCGGGGGAAAAAGGCA
>PCSG01000259.1:537-1676 GCA_002772195.1 Desulfobacterales bacterium CG23_combo_of_CG06-09_8_20_14_all_51_8
TGTGATTCCAATAATATAATGAGGCGACGATATGCTGTATTTTGAAGATTTGCTGAAAGCGGATGATTTTCCCGAGGCAGTGAATGCTCAGGCCAAGGATTTTATGAAAGCCCAGGGACTTTCCAAAGTGCATCAGGTGGGACTCGTGGTGCCGGATGTGGAAAAGGCGGCCGCAAAACTCGAAGACCAGGGGTTCGGGCCGTTTTTCATTGCCACGGGTTCGCCCGTATTCTGGCGGGAAAAGGGCGGGGGGCGGGAGATTTCCGGAAAGATGGGGCTGGCGTATCACCAGGGGGTGGAGCTGGAACTGCTGGAGCCGGTGAAAGGCTCTGATTTTTATACCCGGAGCCTTGACCCGGGCGGAAAAATCGTGGTTCAGCACCTGGGGTTTCTGGTCAAGGATGTTGACGTCTGTGCCGAACGGACGACAAAAGCCGGTCTGCCGGTGTGGGTCCGGGGTCAGCTCAAAGCCTGGCCGTCCACAACGGATTTTGCCTATCTGGAGCCGCTGGAAGACTCCGGCCTGATCATGGAGTTTATCAACTGGCGGATTTTCGGGTTCAGCTTCAGCCCGCCGCCGGGACTTCTGAAAACCGTGGGCCGACTGGAGAAATGGAGCGGAAAGCGAAGCATCGCCCTGTAAAAGAATATTTCATGAACAAAAGGCAGCCGGTGGGGGCAGGTCCCATCGGCTGCCTTTTTTGTTCCATCATCTAAAAGCCGAAGTAGCGGAGGCTTTCCCGGAAAAGAAGCGCGCCCAGGCCGCAGAGGAAGACGCCCAGGACCCGCATGACAATCCCATGGATTCGGCCGGTCAGAAAAGATCGGGACCGGGCTATCAGGGCGGCGACCACTATTTTGGAGCCCACCAGCAGTCCGTAGAAACCGGCCATAAATCCTGCCCCGCAAAGTACATCTTGATCTATCGCCCGCATCGTGATGGGACCGCCCACGGTAAACCAGAAAAGCCATGGGTGAGGACTTAAGGCGTTTGCCAGCAGGCCTTTTTGAAAGGTTTTAGTTTGAAAAGTCATGGTTTGAAACGTTTCGGTGGAAGCATAAGGACGTTCTATGGGCCTGGCAGGTCGGCGGAGGTGGGTGATGCCGAGATAGAAAACAAATACAGCCCCGGCAAGGGA
>PCSG01000259.1:1705-8597 GCA_002772195.1 Desulfobacterales bacterium CG23_combo_of_CG06-09_8_20_14_all_51_8
AAAGTCCGGCGTTCAGCGCTATCGCCAGAATGACAATGGGCGCGTCCGTGATGATAGGAGCCAGGGCCACGGCCAAACCCGATTTAAATCCGCTGGTCAGGGTTTCTGAAATGACCAGGGCCAGAAGGGGCCCCGGGGTCATGCCTGCGGATGCGCCCAGAAGGATGCCGGTGACCAGAAATTCCATCATCGGGTTAGGTGGGTTGGGATTTGTTTTTTCGCCGCTCAACCTGCATGCGGATGATTTCTACAAGGGCCGGAATGCCGGGGATCAGCACCAGGGCCATGATGACCATGCTGAAATGTTCCTTGATGAACGGAATGGAGCCGAACCAGTATCCCGCCAGGATAAACACCAGCACCCAGAGTACCCCGCCGCAGATGTTGAACAAAAGGAATCGCGGGTAGGTCATGCTGCCGATGCCGGCGACAAAAGGTGCAAACGTCCGGATGATGGGCAGAAACCGGGCGATGATAATGGTTTTGCCCCCGTGTTTTTCATAGAATGCGTGGGTCCGGAGAAGGTATTCCCGGTTTAAAAACCGTCCGGGTTCGGCAGAGAAAACTTTCGGGCCGATAAAATGGCCGATGGAATAATTGACCGAATCTCCCATGATGGCGGCCAGTGAAATCAGCAGAATCGCCAGCCGGACGTCCAATGCGCCGATGGCCGCCATGGACCCCGTGGCGAACAGAAGGGAGTCGCCGGGCAGGAGCGGCGTGACCACCAGGCCGGTCTCGCAGAAGATGATGATAAATAAAATCAAATACACCCATGTCCCGTAGTCGGTGCACAGGTCTTTTAAATGAATGTCGATGTGAAGAATAAAATCAACTAGATGTCCGATAAGTTCAATCATGGCGACCTGTTCAGTAAAAATTAAAATATGGAATTCAAAATTTCAGTATAAGAGCCTTTAGCATGAAGAAAACAACGAGTAAATCCAAAAAAAGAACAGGCAACTGGAATGTTTTGTGATGACTTTGCCCATCAACGCTTGCCATACGTCTTGCAGGGAGTAAAGTCTGAGCAAAGCAGATGGCATGAATGGAGTAAAGAGCGGAAATCAGTTATGATCGAAAAAACGGGGAGAAGGAAAGGGGGGAAATCATGGGGCGCCCAGTACCTGAGGGATGACACGTAAAAGCTGGCTCTGCATGAAAAATCCATTGCCTTCCGGTGACATCATGCCGATGAATTTAAAATTTCCCTGTTTATACACATCGGAGGCCATCATGACGACAACGGCTTTTTCCGTATGCACCGTGAGTCCCGTGCACCGGTTCAGTCCCTTCTGGCTGACGGTCTTGCTGCATTCCGCGAACAAGTGATTGAATTCTTTGGCGAACAAATCAAAATTCACGGACGGGTCCGCTGTGTCAAAGGCAAGGATTTTCCCTTCGGGATTTAAAATGGCCATGCCCCGGTATCCTTTGATGGTTTTTAAAATACCCACATGGCGGGACAAAGCCGTCTGGAGTTTTGACTCAACGGGGGCCGGTGCTGAAGAAGGAGCCGGAGCCGCCGATCTGGGGGCGGGTTTGGGGATGGCTTTTTCTTTCCAGATGGCGCCGGCGATTTCAAGCACCTTGGTTTGAATTTTCTGTTTTTTTCTGTTTTCCGGAAGTTTTGAAAAAGTGATGCCGACACTTTCCCAGCCGGCCATGTCCTTTGCGGCCTGATCGCCGCTGGTGTTGTTGTAGTGGGCATCTAAAAGAACACCGGTGTCAAAGTACAGGTAGCCTTTTTTTTGAGCCCCGCTGGTGACTTCCATCAGGCAGGTGGTTCGGCTTAAAACCATCAGCGGCAGAAAATTTTTCAGGGTCATGCCTTTTAACGTCAGGCCTTCGTCCTTGAGGTTCAGCCCGACGAAAATGATAGAGGCCAGGGTGCCGAATTCAAATGGTTTTTCAATATAATAGAGAACATCTTCATGACCGGTCCGGTCCGTGAACCACGGCCTTGGCTTGCCGGGTCCCAGCATGACCACGCAGGGGGTGGAGGGGTGGTTTCGTGTCATGTATGCCAGCAGGTGAATGCCGTCCATATCGGAAAGATTAATATCGGTAATAAGGACAGAGGCCTTAGTCTTCTTCAAAAGGTCTATGGCGCTTTTCCCGTCCTGGGCCGTCAGCAGTTGAAAATGATGGAGTTCCTTGAACCCGTTTTCAATTTTTTTCAGGTTTTCCGAGTCGCTGTCGACGATAAGCACTTTGTCCATAATAGTCCCCGGCTTTTTGAAATTTTTCCACCTTGACCGACGTTTAAAAAGAGACGCAATCTTATCCTAAGTATTTTATTAAATGGGAAATTGTTTGTATGTCAACATAAATTTGTCAAAACCTGCTGTTATTTCGGATAAAAACCGTTATGATCGGTTGAGAAAACGAATTGTGAGCAAAGGGCCTGACGGCACGGACCCTTGTTTGACGCGGTTTATTCTATGGTCATTATTTTTAAAATAGATTATGGCGGTCGAATCCGATGAAAGGCGATTTTGTGAAATAATGAAATCCCGAATGCTTATTTTATTTCTATGGGTCGCGTTTTTTACCGGCTGGACCGGTCTGGCTCATGGCCTTTCGTTTAGAATCGCCACCTATAATGTGGAAAATCTTTTTGACATGCGCTTGGACCGGACGGACTATCCAGAGTACCGGCCGGGCAATCCCCAGGGCTGGACCCCGGCGATGATGGCCGCCAAGGTGGAAAACATTGCGGCGGTCATTGATGATCTGGATGCGGAAATTGTCGCGCTCCAGGAAATTGAATCGCAAACCGCCCTGATGCTGCTCCAGGAGGCGCTCTGTCGCCGGGGGGTGATTTATCCCCATGCGGCGATTGCTGAAGAAAGCCATACACCGGTAAAATGCGCGGTGCTGTCGCGGTTTCCGTTTTTCTCCAAAAAAGAAATTTCGACGGGATCAGCCGGCGATCGCGATATTTTAAAAATCGGGGTGGATATCGCCGGCCATCCCCTGGTCCTCTATGTCAATCACTGGAAATCCAAGTCCGGCCCGGAAAGCCGTCGCCTGGCCTATGCCCGGGCTCTCGCCGCCGATATTTCCACCCTGGAGCCCGGAACGGATTTTATTCTGACCGGCGATTTTAATTCGGACTACAATGAATATGAAACTTTCGAGGATCAAGACCGGTTAAATGACACCCGGGGGATTACGGGAATCAACCATGTGTTGGGCACGCTCGGGCAAGGCCGTCTGGTGGATGAAGCTCTGTTGACTTCCTCCGAAAAGGACCGGCTGTTGTATAATCTCTGGCTGGAAGTCCCGGAACCCCGGCGCTGGTCCGTGAATTTTTTCGGCCGTAAAAACAGCCCGGACGCCATTCTGATCCCGAAAAGCTTGTATGACGGGGTCGGCATCGCTTATGTGGACAATTCCTTTGACAAATTTGATCCGGATTATCTGTTTGACGATCAGAAAGTGTTCCGATGGCAGCGGACGGATAACGGGAAAGGCCGTCATACTGGACATGGGTATTCCGACCATCTGCCGGTTTTTGCGGAATTTACCACAGCCCCGTTTCAATGGAAAGCTTCCGTCGCTTTCACCCTTGCAGAGCCCGTGGAAGTGCGGATTGCTGATTTGTATGCCTTGAAAGAAGGCTCGGTCAATGTCCGCCTCCGAAACGCGGTGGTCATTTACAAGCATCTGGACAGCGCGGTGATCAAAGAGAAAAACGGCCGGGCCGTCTTTATTTACAAAGTCGCCGGGAAATTGGAACCAAAAACAGCGTATGATCTGACAGTCACGGAGCTGAACCGGCATTACGGGAATCTGGAAATTACGGGCGTCAGAGATATCCGGCGAGCGGGGCAGGCAGAAGAGTTGAAAGCATTTTATATGACGGAACCGGAATCGGATTTCGCCGGTCCGGGCTTTCAAAACGAAGTTATTGCCGAAATTCGCGGAGTCTATGAGAACGGCTGGTTTTATTATGGCGATGACCGGAAAATCAGGATTTATTTTTCGGAAAAGCGGCTGACTCCGGGAAATTTTTCAACCATCACGCTTTGTTATGTCAGAATCGGATACCACGGGCATCCGGAGGTGATTGTCGAAAAACCCGGCCAGATCCGCTGACCAAAGACCTGCGGGCCAGGCTTAGAATTTATGGCCGATAGCGCAAAAGCATTTTTTATTTGCGCAAAACCATGGTAAGGGAAAAAGGTCTGGCAATGCCTTTTTTCGTCAAGGCAAAATAATTAACCCGATTCCGGATAAACTGTTTTGAAAAAAAGATCCTTAATTATATGGATCCTCCTGGCGGCCGTGATCGCGGCCGTGGCCGGGTGGATCGCGTTGCTGCCCGGTGATGCACTGCGGGATACGCTGGTGCGGATGGTCGCTCAGATTACCGCTCAACTAACCGAATTAATAAGTGAAAACACCCCGGCTAAAGTTTTTATTCCCCTGATGGTGGCGCTGCCCCTGGCCGGGGTGCCGCTCACGGTGTTTCTGCTGGTTCTGGGGATAAAATTCGGGGTAGTACCCGGTCTATTGCTGCTTGAAATCATTCTACCGGTGCATATTTTAATCGCTTATTTTCTGGCGATCGGTGTTCGCGCACCCATTGAAAAATACCTGATCCGGCGGAAAAACTTTCAGATTCCGGAAGTCCCGGCCCACAAAGCCTTGATTTTCAGTTTTCTGGTGGTGACCTTTCCGGTGTTTCCCTACGTCGTCAAGCTCTATCTTCTGCCCCTTGCCGGCGTCAGGTTCCGGTATTGTTTCTGGGTGAACTGGGTGGTTCAGGGCACCATGTGTATTCCCTTTGTGCTGCTGGGCAGATCTGCCGCGGAAATGAATCTGACGATGCTGACCGCAACCCTAATGGCGATTATCATGATGTTTTTTTTCCTCCGCTGGGCCGGCAAGAAGTATACGGCGCTTCAAAAAGAAAAAATTTCATAAATCAATCAGATTTGATTTTGGGCATCACTGTTGGCGCATAAAGATGATGGAGCAATCACATGACGCAATTTAAAGTAAAATTTCTGCCGCATAATCGAGAGATAACCGTAAACAAAGGGGAAACTCTGATCCGGGCCGCCATGAGCGCAAGTGTGCATATCAATGCCTCCTGCGGCGGGGAAGGGATCTGCGGCAAGTGCCGTGTTTTGATTGAAGAAGGGGAGGTATCCGGCGGCATTACGGAAAAACTAAGCCGGGAAGACATTGACCGGGGTTATCGCCTGGCCTGTCTGTCCAAAATAAAAGGCGATCTTTTGGTGCGGATTCCGGTGGAGTCGGCCATTGATACCAGCGTGTTAAATCAGATGGCGACTCCGCGCAAAACCGCCCGGATCAAAGAGCGAAACCTGGAGGATCTCAAGGAAAAAGGGCTTTTTGTGCCGCCGGTGGTGAAAAAGTATCTGGAGTTGCCCTTGCCGACGATTGAAAACAACATGGCCGATGTCACCCGCATTGTCAATGCCCTGCGGAACGAACACGGCGAACATCGGCTGGAATTTGACATGCCGGTGATCCGAAAAATTCCGGATGTGCTGCGGTCGGCTGATTTCAAGGTGACGGTGACCATCGCCCGGGCGGTTCGGGCGGAGGGGAAAAACCGTATCATCAATATCGAGGCCGGGGACACGACGGACCGCAACTTCGCCATCGCCGTTGATATCGGAACCACAACGGTTTATGGCCAGATGATCGATTTGAAAACCGGTGAAGTCCTGGCCCAGCACGGAGAGTTTAACGCTCAGATCAGTTACGGCGAAGATGTGATCACCCGGATTGTGTTTTCCGAAAAAGAAGGCGGTCTCAAGATACTGAACGCCAAAGTGGTGGAAACCATCAATCAGGTGATTGAAAAGATCACCCGTGAGTCCAAGGTGAGGCCTGAAGAAATTTCCACCATCACTCTGGCCGGGAATACCACCATGACCCAGCTCTTTCTCAATATCACCCCCCGGTATATCCGGCGGGCCCCCTATGTTCCGGCGGCTACCTTTTATCCGCCGGAGCAGGCATCGGCCCTGGGGCTGAATCTGCCCGGCCATGTGACCGCCCTGGTGTATCCCCAGGTGGCGAGCTACGTGGGGGGCGATATCGTGGCTGGTGTGATGGGGTCCGGGATGGGCTTTGATGATCGCTTGACCCTGTATATGGACATCGGCACCAATGCGGAAATTGTTATCGGCAACAAAGACTGGCTGGTCTGCGCCGCATGTTCCGCCGGTCCCGCGTTTGAAGGCGGCGGCATCAAGATGGGCATGCGGGCCGCCAAAGGCGCCATCGAGGACTTTTCCATTGATCCGCTGACCCTGGAGCCCATGAATATCACCATCGGCAATGTCCGGCCCAAGGGGATCTGCGGCAGCGGGCTCATCACCATGGTGGCCACGATGTTTGAGATGGGTATCATCAGCAGCAACGGCAAACTCAACCGGGATCTGAATACCCACCGCATCCGGGAGGTGGACGGGGTGTATGAATATGTGGTGGCATGGAAGGATGTCAGCGGCATTGACCGGGACATCGTGCTCACGGAAATTGATATTGAGAATCTGATCCGGGCCAAGGGGGCCATCTACAGCGGGTGCATGACCCTGCTGAAGGAAGTCGGCTTAAACATTCAAGCATTAGACCGGATCATTCTGGCCGGCGGATTCGGCAGTTTCGTGGATCTGGAAAAATGCATGGTCATTGGCCTTTTGCCGGAAATCGATCCGGGAAAAGTGACGTTTATCGGAAACGGATCCATGCTCGGCGCCCGGATGAGTTCATTGACCAATCGAATCCGCAGCGATGTGGGCGCCACCCTGTCCCGGATGACCAATTTTGAATTGTCGGAAACCGGCTCATTTATGGATAATTATATCGCCTCGCTGTTTCTGCCCCATACGGATCTGAATCT
>PCSG01000259.1:8606-9838 GCA_002772195.1 Desulfobacterales bacterium CG23_combo_of_CG06-09_8_20_14_all_51_8
GTTGAAAAGCCGGATGGAAGCCCGGCGGACGCTAAAATCAGAATAGGGCGATGCGGCAACTGACCGGGAAAGGGGGGGCGGACAAACACCTCGGGCCTGTCCCTGCCGGCTTGTATTTTTTTTGTGCAATCGTCATGAAAAAATATGACCATGATTATTGACAAACATTTTTTTTTCATATTTAATAAACATTTTTTTGTTATATAAGTATATAATATGATGTTAACCCTGTTAATTTCTAATTATAGGAGGATGTAACATTGGGCTTCGAAATCGTAAAAGAAACTTATGCAGGAAGCATAAAACCGATTACCATCGGCAAGGGCGATAAAGCGATAACTGTCGGCGGCGAAAGCAGTTATCCGTTTTATCAGTTTGAAGGCGCCATGCCCAATAAACCCAAAATCGCAATGGAGATTTGGGACATGGAACCCACTGGGTGGCCGGAAGCCGCCAAGAAACATTTTGCGGATGTGTTTTCCGATCCGGCGGCCTGGGCGAAAAAATGTGTGAAAGAGTTTGGGGCTGAGGCCATTGTCCTTCAGTTGAAAAGTATCGACCCCAACGACAAGAATGCGAGTGCGGAATCCGCAGTGAAAACCGTCAAAAGCGTCCTGAAGGCCGTGGATGTGCCGCTGATCGTCTGGGGAATTGCCAATCCCCAGAAAGATGAGGAAGTGTTAAAGAAAATTTCCCAGGAGTGCGACGGCGCGAAACTCACCCTCGGACCGGTCGAAGAAAAGAACCACAAGGGCATCGGGGCCAGCGCCATGGGCTATGGCCACAACGTCATTTCTTCTTCGCCCATTGATGTCAACCTTGCCAAGCAGATCAATATTCTTCTGGAAAACCTGGGCGTTCCCTTAAACCGTGTGATCATCGACCCCACCACCGGCGGCCTGGGATACGGCCTTGAATATTCCTATTCCGTTATGGAACGGCTGGGCATGGCAGCCCTGGCCCAGGGCGATGACAAGCTCCAATTGCCCATCATCAACAACCTGGCCAATGAAATCTGGCGGTGCAAGGAAGCGGCCCAGTCGGCGAAAGACGCGCCTGCGCTGGGTGATCCGGAACGCCGGGTGATCATGATGGAAGCCGTGGGCGCGGTCTGCTATCTGCTGGCCGGGTCCAATATTTTGATCATGCGTCATCCGGAAGCCGTTCGTCTGGTCAAATCCTTTATTAATCTGCTGGGCGACGGCGGCAGCGCAAAGGATGTGGCCGCCATC
>PCSG01000259.1:9870-10012 GCA_002772195.1 Desulfobacterales bacterium CG23_combo_of_CG06-09_8_20_14_all_51_8
TGCCAAAATGGCCCCCAAACCGGATTTGACCATCCAAGAAGAAGCAAAGAAAGCGCCGGTTAAGAAAGAAGCGGCGGAAAAACCCGCGCCCAAGAAAGAAGCGGCCAAACCGGCGGCCAAACCGGCGGCCAAGCCGGCCCCC
>PCSG01000304.1:0-4055 GCA_002772195.1 Desulfobacterales bacterium CG23_combo_of_CG06-09_8_20_14_all_51_8
TGATTATAGTGTTGTGTTTTTGGCTTAAAGTGTTCGCTTTATCCGACTTTCAGGATGCAAAGGTAAAAAACCGGGATTGGTTTCATCCAGCCCCGGTTCAATTATTTCAAAACAATATCATTTACCTATATCTTATATGTCATTAAAGAGAGGAATGTTGAATGGCCTTATCGATTCACAGTAATAAAATTTTGTTATGGTGAAGCTTTGCAACTATTCCGCTTTGGATCGTTTTTGGGGAAATAAAAAAATGTTCATCTGATCCCTAATTTTTGCATCCTCATCATCAGGGTCGTGCGCTTTAGGCCCAGAATTTCCGAAGCGCCGCCGGGACCGCTGATTTTCCCTCCAGTTTTATCGAGTATATAATGGATATATCTTTTCTGCAGTTCATCAATCGTGGGATGGTCGGAAAAGGCATCATTGCTTTGGGCTTTTCCTGCGACTGCCAGATCTATCTCAAGATAATTGCCGGATGAGAGCAGGACCGCCCGTTCAATAACATTTTCAAGTTCCCGGATATTCCCCGGCCAGTGGTATTTTTTTAAAGATGCTTCCGTCTCAGGATCAAGCATCAAGCTCTCGCGATGGTATTTCCGCGAATACTTTGCCAAAAAATGGACGGCCAGGAGCGGAATATCTTCCGCTCGTTCCGCGAGAGAAGGAATTCGAAAGGGAACCACATTCAATCGATAATACAGATCTTCCCGGAACCGGCCGGCCTTGACTTCCGCCATTAGATCCCGGTTGGTTGCCGCAATGAGCCTGAAGTCCGAATGAAGCGTGCGGGTGCCGCCCACCCTGAAAAAGCTGCGCTCCTGAATAGCCCTGAGCAGCTTTACCTGAATGGATTTCGGCAGCTCTCCGATTTCATCGATAAACAGCGTCCCCTGATCCGCCAGCTCCAGCCGTCCTTTTTTCTGGCGGTCCGCCCCGGTGAACGCCCCTTTTTCATGGCCGAACAGCTCGCTTTCAATCAGCCCCTCCGGAATCGTATTGGCATCCACAATGATAAAGGGCTTTTTGCTTCGCAGGCTCATGGAATGAATCCGGCGGGCGATCAATTCTTTTCCCACGCCGGTGTCGCCCAGAATCAGGACCGTGGAATCGGACGCCGCGGCTTTATCCACTTGAGAAATAATACTTTTCATCCGGCTGCATTGATAAATAAACGGTTTTTCTTCATCGGTAGCTGCTGTCTGAAGTGATTTTTCAGAAATCAGATCATTGCGCTCTTCCTTCAGGCGAACATAATCATAGATTCTTTCCACCTGCCGGCTGATATGATTGCCGACTTTGCCGATGATTTCCGGATCAAGAGAATCGAAACAGTCTTCGAGATAAGAGTTGTCATGATAAATTACCCCCCGAACTTTGCCCCTCACCGTCACTGGAAGGCATAAAACAGCCTTAACGGTTCTGCCCGGCGAATTCGGGACGGGCTTTATGTTACGGCGTATAATTGGCTGGTTTTCCGCAAATGCCTGTAAAATAAATTTCTGGAAATTTTTAAAACCAGGCGATTCGATATCCATTAACGACAAGTTGCAGGATGCGCGAAGTTCAGGTTTTTTTGTCATTTTGCCGCCGGGAAACCAGAACAGGCCGCCCCGTTCCGCATCAAAAAACCGGTTGGTGGCAACTACAGCGCGGGTCAGTATTTCATCCTCACTGTAAACCGGAAACATGGATTCCGTGAGTTCAATAAACCGTTCCACCGAATCCTTGGAGCGGTTCACATAATCTTCAGACTCCAAAAGATAGGTTAAATCATCCGGGAAGAAATCCGCCGCATAACCACCCAGGACTTTCCAGGCGGTTTGCGCATGGAGCCGGGATTCTTTCTGGTTGCCCCGGGCCAGTTCAAGGCGGGCCATCTCAATCAGGGTCTTTGACAACTGAATGATGTCGCCGGATCGTTCGAGATATTCCCGGCTTTCGATGAGATCGGTTTTTACATCATCATCGGAAACGTTTTCAGCACTCTTTTTTTGCGCTATCAGCCGCAGTGACACGCCGTGCAAATGGATATTATTTTCTTTGATCGCGCGGTCCATGGCCTGACGAAAACTCATATCCGGAATCGGCGCAAGACCCAGTTTTTCAAATTCAAAGAGCATTTCGAGAATCCAGGGAGATGAAAACTGACGGATAAAACCGGTGGCCGCCGCTTCCGCAAAGGATTGCTTCAGCAGTTCGTGGGCCTTAACGATCTGCCCGGATTTGATTAATTGCAGGGCCAGGGCGCCTTTTGCCAGATGAAGGGCCAATGCATTATTTTTTTCTTCGGCTTCTTTGATGGCGGCATCAAGATGAACGGCGGCTTCCTTTCCCCGATTGATCAGGAGCAATACGGTTCCCAGAATGACCCGAAGCGACATGGCCATGGTGGCATTGGACCGTTCTCTTGCCAGACGCCAGTTGCTGTCCAGATTTCCGATGGCCCGGTGAAATTCGCCCAGATACGCAAAGCTGTAGCCCATGAGGACCGGCACCATCGGGTTGAGCAACTGATCTTTGCGCTGGGATTCGGAAACTCGATCAGCCCGCTCCAGTTGCGCCAAGGCATCTTTAAACAAGCCCTGCATATAATAATACAGACCTAAAAACCCGGCTGACTGGTCTAAAATATCTTCATCCCCCAGCTCTTCAATCTCGCTTAACCCAACGGACAGAGCAATCAGCGCGTCGGAACGTCTGTCTGAAAAATAATAAAGCCTCCCCAAATGCATGTTGATCAGTGCGTGGGACCGCTTATCCCCGATGCTTGCGGCAACCTTATGGGCTTTGTGCAAATATTCGGGAAGCGAGGTCAGTTTCTTGCCCAATATAAAAGAAAGATTGGACAGTTTCTGGACGTCGGAAAGGAACCAGGCGCCGCACTCCTTGTCATCGGTTATATTCATTAATCGTTTGGCGGCTTTTTGAAAATATGTCCAGGCCTTTTCATGATCCCCTTCGCTGAGCGCGCTTTCCGCGATGGTGATATCATCAATGCTCGCTTTCTTCATAAGGCCGCCTTCGTCCGCTAAAAACCGCCATTGTTCGTCGGAAAAATCAAGGGAAGAAGATTCCATCGGAGAATCCTTGCAATAAAATGGTTCAGCGTAATTAAACCGATACTGATTTTAATGAAAAAGACCGCGACTGTCAATATTTTGACAAAATAAAGTCAACATATTGACAGTCTTGCCATGGAGAAAATTTTATAAATCAATATTACATTAAAATTTAGTTAATTATAATCACATAAATGATGGCACGGCATTTGCTATGGTAAACGGTGTTCTGAAAATTAAATTTCGGTCCGTTGATGTTTACTGCACCATTTTATCAATCAACTTTTAATCAAGGAGAAAAACCATGCCGATTTTTACAAAACAAGTGGCCACCGATTTATTTGGTGAACTTTGGATGAAAATGATCAATGAAACGGAATTCGGTCCCAATCTCAAAGCCGCCAATATGAGCATTCTGTTTGTGGTGAATGATCCGGAAGTCACCATGTTCGTGGATGGAAACGGCCCGGTGTTTGAAGATGAAGCAAGAGCCAAGGTGCCGACGGTAACCATGAAGATGAATGGCGATACGGTTCATAAGTTCTGGCTGAAACAGGTATTCATTCCCAAGGCGCTGGCGATGCGGCAGATTATCGCAAAAGGACCGGTGGGAAAGGTTTTGCAATTGCTCCCGCTGCTCAAACCCGGCCAGGTGCTGTATCCGGATTACTGTAAAAAATTCAATTTGCCGATGTAATTTAAAGGGGGGTGCTTATGAAATATTTTGATATCAATCTTGGGTTAACTGAAGACGACATTGCTTTAAAAGATGCGGCCCGGCTGTTTGCGGAACAGGAAATGCGGCCGGTGGCCAAACTGCTGGATCGAATGACGGCTGAAGAGGGAATCGCAGCAGATTCTCCATTATGGCCGTTTCTGAAGAAAGCCTATTCGCTGGGATACCATAAAATCCTTCTGCCTGAGTATTATGGTGGCCTCGGGCTTTCACCCCTGCAGACAAATATTATTTTTGAGGAACTGGCATGGGGAAGTTTC
>PCSG01000304.1:4075-9825 GCA_002772195.1 Desulfobacterales bacterium CG23_combo_of_CG06-09_8_20_14_all_51_8
CGTGGTGTGTTTTCCGTTTTACTGTATCTGCATGACCAATAATGATGAACTCATCGAAAAGTTTGTGAAACCCTTTTGCGACTGCACGGACGGAAGCATGCGGGGATGCTGGGCCATCACCGAGCCCGAGCATGGGTCGGATGTGATCGCGGTCGGCGAAGAGTATTTTAGTTCACCCAGCATGAAAGGCAATGTACGGGCAAAACTGGATGGTGATGAATGGGTGCTGAACGGTCAGAAATCCGCATGGGTTTCCGGTGGCACGATCGCTACCCATGCCATGCTTCACCTTCAGATTGATCCGTCAAAAGGGTTCGCAGGCAACGGTGTCTGCATCGTTCCGCTGGACCTTCCGGGCGTCTCCAAAGGAAAGCCGCTAGAAAAGATCGGTCAAAGAGATTTGAACCAGGGAGAAATCTATTTTGATGATGTTCGGATTCCCAAAGACTATATGTTTGTGGATCCAGATTTTTATGTGCCGATTTTGGATATGATTCTGGCTTCTGCCAATCTGTGCATGGCTTCCTGGTCTGTCGGCCTGTCGAGGGCCGCATTTGACGAAGCCTTGAATTATACCAAGGAAAGGGTTCAGGGAGGTCGTCCACTGATTGAGCATTATACAACTAAGCAGCGGATTTTCGACATGTTCGCAAGGATTGAGACCGGCCGAGCCATCGCCCGGGCGGGCATGAACCTGAACCTGAACATTTCTCCGCCGTTTGTCGAGTATTCCCTGGTCGCAAAAACCCAGTGTACGGAGATGGCATTTAGAAATACGCATGAGGCCATTCAACTTTTAGGGGGGAACGGCCTCACCCGGGAATATTTGCCGGAAAAGCTGTTCAGGGACGCCAGATCAACGCTGATAGAGGACGGAAATAACGAGACCCTGTCCCGCCATGGCGGACATATCCTGATGGAAACCTATCCCAGGGCTCCGCTCGATTTTTAACTCAAATAACCGATGTCCGGATGGATATATTTAGTCGGATTTCATTTAAATCGAGGAGTAAAAAATGACAAGAATCCATATCGATGAATGGCCGCCCTATTCGCCGGCGGATCAGGCGAAAAAAGACAATGTGCTGATAGCGGCGAAACTGATGGTCAATGCTGCATTAACCGCCCCTTCTACCGGTGGGGTACCCGGTCAAGAGGCGGAAATCGCATACGGCCAGAAGGAACTGGAACTGATCGCCCGGGAGATGGAACGTCTGGCCCATGAACAAGTCATAGAACGGTTGAAAAAGCCGTTTCTATATGAAGCCGTTATGGTTCGGGAAAGTGATGCAGTTGTTTTTCTGGGAAATAAGCGCGCCCATGAAACCCCTATGGATGTAGGGTGCGGTTTGTGCGGCGGGGAGCCAAACTGCTCTTTTGTGTATGAGCGCTTGAATCACTATAACGGCCTTATCGACGCCACGGACAGACGGCGGGAAACAGCTATCAGGGGACCGGTCTGTGTCATCAGGGCGCATGACCTCGGATATGCCATCGGGTCTGCATTGTGGGTTGCCGGTAATAATTTTATTGACGCCAAATCCTGCTATTCGGTTGGGCTGGCCGGAAGGAACCTGGATTTCTGCATGAACTCCGAGATTGTGGTCGGCATTCTCCTGGGTGTGGCGTCCAAGAACCCTTATGCGGATACGCCACCGAATTATCATCTCACCAATCTGGCCAAACAGGTGGATGCTGTCAGAAAAATCACCACGATTACCCGACAAATACCGAATCATCCCTATCATACGTTTGATCCGGCAAAGAAAAAGAAAACCGATAATACCGGAAAGGAGGAATAACCATGGCCGTATATAATGGACAGAAAGCGGTTCAGGGGCACCTTCTGGATGTCGCAAAGGCCTGCGCTCTGGCGGCGGGAAGAGCGCCGGCAGTCTCCCATCGCCTTGAGATAATGACGGAAATTCTTACCGACGAGGATATCCACCCGATCATTGATGTACTGGCGACATTGGGAGAAAACTCCGCATTTCAGCTTCATGACGCGGTTGCGTTAAAGGCACTTGCAGATAGCGGAAAATTGCCGCCCATATTACTTATCGGCGCGGACCTGACCAAGCCGGCCCTGTGGGATTGCGGCGCCTGCGGATTTAAAACATGCGGCGAGTATTTGAAATATACCAGCCGCAACAAAGGGGTCGGGGTCGGCTGTTATGGGCCCAGTTGTGTGTGGAAGGCCATCGATTTCGGCACAGCCTGCGACTTTGCGTGTGCCTGCGCTGCCCAGCACCGGGTGGAAGCCCGGATCATGTTCAGCATTGGGGCCATCGCCATGCTTCTGGGGCACCTGGACGAAGCGTCGATGGTTCTGGGGTTGCCTGTCGGGCCTTCAGGAAAAAACTTGTGGTTTGACCGGGAAGCCTGGAAAGACACGCTGAGTTTTGAACAGAAAATGATGACCCAGATGGCCGGCGGTCCAACGCTTTCGATGGCATTCTCCGGCGGCGGCAACCCAATCCTTAAATCAAAACCGCGCTGGTGGGAAGATCCGACTTTCTTGAAGGTGGAGCAGGATGCGACGTTTGTTGAAAAAGATGTAAATTGCCAGGCCAAAGCCTACGAAAAAATCATGAGATACAGGGGTGTTTTCGGGGATGAGGATATTCCTGAATAACCCCCATGCCCGACCGGGCACAACGAACAATGAAAATGGGGCCACATAACCGATTGAATTAAATATTTAATTTTCTATTTTCATATAAACCTAAATACAAATTAAAATCCAAATCATATTGAGGCTATCAATGGATCAAAACAGACCCTACTGGAATATGGACATCGAACCGCTCCTGAACACACCGGAGATGGAAAAAATCCAGTTTGTAAAATTAAAAAAAATGTTGAGCCGGCTAAAGGCCAATGCGCCTTTTTACGCCAAAATGATTGAAGCCAGTAAATGCGATCCGGATTCTCTCTCCAGCATGGATGAATTCAAGGACAAAATCGGTTTGTTCAACAAGGAAAACCTGCGGACATTGGTCATGGAATGCAATGGGGATTTTATCAAAGCCCTGGATCAGATCATGCCCATCTCGGTTGACCAGCTTGATTATATTGCCACAACCACCGGGACAACGGGCATACCGACGCCTTACCCCATGACCAATTTTGACATCAACAATATCTGGGGGGAAGTCATGGTCAGGGGCGGCTGGCGGGCGGGCATCCGGCCCCAGGACCGGGTGCTGTTCTGCTTTGCGCTCTCCATGGTGATTGCCGGGATTCCCACCATGATGGGTATGCAGAAAATGGGGACCACCATGATTCCGGTGGGTGCGGAAGCCAAAAGTGAACGGATACTGCTCATGCAGAGCCTTTTTAAGGGAAACGTCTATGTGGGAACGCCTTCCCTGGCGGAGTACCTCATCGAACAGTCGCCGAAATTATTAAATAAAACTGTTGCTGAGCTGGGGTTTAAAGCACTGTTGTGCGGGGGGGAACCGGGCGCGGGCATACCGGCGGTCAAAGCCAAAATTGAAGGGGCTTACGGGTGCCGGATATTTGACGCCGGCGCCGGATTCGGCTGCTCCTGTGACCATGAGGAATATCAGGGAATGCACTGGCTGGGAGACGATCTTGCCTATTACGAACTGGTGGACCCGAAAACCAAAGCCCCGATTCCCATGGAAAACGGCGCCAAAGGCGAGGCGGTGTTTACTTCCCTGGAAGGCGATGGCTGGATCATGGTCCGCCAGAGCATGGGCGACATCCATCAGGTGTTTACCGACCCCTGTCCCTGCGGCCGTTCCGGATTCCGGTACAAGGTCGTCGGCCGGTCGGATGATATGCTCAAAGTCAAGGGCGTGATGGTTTATCCCAGCCATATCAAGGGTGTCATCAACGAATTTGTCCCGCGGGTCACCGGTGAAATGCGGATTATCTTAGATGAAAAGCCCCCGAGGGTGGTGCCGCCGCTAAAGATTCGGGTGGAACATGCCAAAGGACTTTCCGAGGAGCAGATCAATGCCTTAGGTCATGAGATTTCAGAGACCATGAGCAAAAAGCTCAAAATCAGCCCGTCCATTATCTGGGCAGAACCCGGAAGCCTGGAGCGGAGCCACTATAAAGGTCAGACCTTTGAGAAAACTTATGAGGATAAGAAATAGGTGAAAAAAATGAGAGAAGTGTATGTTGTCGGCGTCGGCATGACGCGGTTTGCCAAATATCTGGACCGTAATATGAAGAGTCTAGCGAAGGAAGCCTTGGATAAAACCCTTGCCGATGCCGGCATCGGCAAGGAGAAAATTGAAGCGGTCTATTTCTCAAATTCCAACTGGGGATACCAGTCGGATCAGCACTGCATCCGGGGCCAGGTGGCCTTACGGCCCGAGGGCGTCGAGGGAATCCCCATCTATAATGTGGAAAACGCCTGCGCCGGGGGGGCGACAGCGTTTCATTTAGGCTGGATGGGCGTTGGCTCCGGTCTTTACGATTGCGTTTTGGCCCTTGGGGCTGAAAAAATGTATGACGAAGATAAAGTCAAAATGTTCCGTGCATTCTTTGCCGGTTTTGACATCGAAAATATGGAGGCCCATCTGAAAATGCTTGAAAACTTAAGCAAAAGCGTTGGGGCCGGCAACCCGGTGGATAAAAACACTGAAGGGGCTGGAAAAAACCGGAGTGCCTTTATGGACATGTATTCCTCGTTTACACGGTATCACATGGATAAATATGGCACCACCCAGCGTCAGCTCGCGGTGATCGCCTCCAAAAATCATTATCACAGCACCATGAACCCCAATGCGCAGTTTCAAAAGGATATGAGCGTGGACGAAATTCTGGCCGGACGCCTTGTTAGCTGGCCGCTCACGGTCCCCATGTGCGCGCCGGTGGGTGACGGAAGCGCCGGAGCGGTCTTGTGTTCCGCTGATTTCTTGAAAAAACTCAATTCCCCGCGTCCGGTCAGTATCCGGGCATCCGTTCTGGGGTCCGGGACGAACCGCCCCATTGATCAGGAAACTTTAGATATTGCCTGTCGGGTGTCCCGCAAAGCCTATGATATGGCCGGTGTGGGACCGGAAGATATCCATGTGGCCGAAGTCCATGATGCGACATCCTATGGAGAACTGCATCAAAGCGAGGCCCTGGGATTTTGTCCCATGGGCGAAGGCGGGCCATTTGCCGAATCCGGGGCCACGAAACTGGGCGGTAAAATGCCGATCAACCCTTCCGGCGGACTGGAGTCCCGCGGTCATCCCATCGGTGCCTCCGGCCTGGGGCAGATTCATGAGTTGGTGACCCAATTAAGACACGAAGCCGGTCCCCGGCAGGTGGAAAACTGCCGGCTGGCCCTGGCGGAAAACGGGGGCGGCAATCTCGCCTATGAAGAAGCAGCCATGGGGATACACATTCTGGAACGGGTCGCGTAATCGAACCTTCAGCCAGGGAAAGTGGCATATGGAATTTAAATATTTAAAGACAAAGCAGGTGAACGCATCCCTTTGGGTCGAAATCCATAACCCGCCCGTCAATTTTTTGACAATGGACATCTGTGAGGAATTTTTTCGTCTTGTCAAAAAGGTCAAAAAAGACCCATCCATCCGGGTTTTGATTTTGACCGGCGGCATGGAAGATAATTTTATCATGCATTTCTCCATACCGGAGCTGAAAAAGATAACGCCGGACAATCGAAAAATCCTGATGAATCTGATTTTTCGGTCACGCATCACCGGTGTAATGATGAAATATCTCACGACCTTCACAAACTGGCAGATGGATTGGATTCCCGG
>PCSG01000304.1:9885-15605 GCA_002772195.1 Desulfobacterales bacterium CG23_combo_of_CG06-09_8_20_14_all_51_8
ATTTCAGGTATATGATCCACGACCAGGATTTTACCATCGGTCAACCGGAAGTTCTGGTCGGAATCATCCCTGGCGGCGGTGGAAGCCAGCGCCTCCCCAGGCTGATCGGAAAAGCAAAGGCCCTTGAATTCATGCTTACAGGGAATCAGCTCTCACCTGTCGAGGCGAAAAAAATCGGTTTGATTACCGATAGTTTTAAAAAATCCGAGTTTTTTGAAAGCATCCAATCGGTTGCCGACCAAATGAGCCGGCGCATCCCCATTGCGGTGGAAGGCATCAAGCTGGCGGTTCATGACGGATTGGAAGCATGTTTCCGGCACGCCTTGAGCATCGAAATGGAACAGACCATTCGCTGTTTTGACAACCCGCTGACCCAAAGGGCCTTGAGCGGATATGGAGAAATCATCAAAGACAAGGTCGAAGTTCCCAAAGAGCGGCGCATCCATATCAAGGAGGTGGTGGGCATGCTGCAAAGCGAGACTTTCTTTGATCAAATCGAGGAAAAAAGATGAACCCTGCGGCCATGGGACTGTTGCTTTTTGTTTCATTGTCCCTGTTTACATTCAGCGTGACCCGGCGGTTTTTGCCGCTGTTTGTCATGCAGCCGGACAACCGTCTCGACAACCGACGGGAACGGGTGATGGGCGTCCTGAAACTTTTCTTCGGCCAGCGCCGGTTTTTAAGGGCGTTTGAGCGGGTCCACGGCATCGCCCATGTTATGATTTTCTGGGGCGCGGTGGTGGTCACCCTTTCCACTATCCAGATGGCCGGCCGGGGGTTTTCCCCTGATTTTCACCTGCCCGGGCTTGGCGGCACCCGCCTGGGGCTCACTTATGTTTTTTTAAAAGACCTGTTCACCCTGTCCATTATGGCGGGATGCGCCATCGCCTTTGTGAACCGGGTGGTGTTCCGGCCCGCCCGGATGATTCTGTCCGCGGAAGCCCTGGTGATCCTGAATTGGATCTTCTGGATGATGGTGATGGACCTTTTGTATGAGTCCACCCTGTTTGTTCTGACGCCGGACCATGTGGAAGCTCAAGCCGCGTTTTTAGGGGTGTTCGGGAAAAACATGTTAATGCGCATGGGCCTGACTGCGGATTCCGCCGCCACAGCGCAGTTGCATGCCGTGGGTTCCTGGGGCCACCTGATCCTGGGATTGTCGTTTTTAAACTACCTGCCGTACTGCAAACAGTTTCACGAAATCACGTCGCTTCCTTCCATCTATATGCGGAGTTTAAAGAAAAAAGGTGCCCTGACCCCGCAACATCTTGAAGATGAGGACGCCATTTTTGGCGTGGGAAAAATCGAAGAATTCTCCTTTAAACGGGGACTTGACATGTATTCCTGTGCTGAATGCGGCCGGTGCAGGGCCAACTGCCCGGCGTATCTCACGGACAAGCCCCTGTCTCCCATGGCCGTGATCATGGATGAGCGGGAGCACCTGAAGAAAAAGACAAACCTCATGTGCCGGGCGGCCCTACATAAGTTCAGGAAAGAACCGGACAACGCCCGGGCCGTATTGGAAGAATGGGACGGGGAGGAACTGGTGGGCGGCGTTATTTCCGAAGATGCCATCTGGGCCTGCACCACCTGCGGACATTGCGTGTCCAACTGCCCGCTGATGGTCGAGCATGTGGACAATATCATTGATATGCGGCGGCATCTGGTTCAGGTGGAAAGCCGGTTTCCCAAAGAACTGACCCAGTTTTTCAAAGGGTGCGAAAACCTTTCCAATCCATGGAGCCTGGCATCCAATACCCGTGGCGACTGGTTCAGGGACTTAGGCGTTCAGACACCAGAGGAAAACCCGAATTTTGAATATCTGTTTTATGTGGGATGCGCAGGCTCATTTGACGACCGCTATAAAAAAGTCAGCACATCCCTGGTGCAATTGATGCAAAAAGCCGGGGTCAACTTCGCATGCCTGGGAGACAATGAAATGTGCTGCGGCGAGACGGCCCGGCGGCTGGGCAATGAATATCTGGCTCAGCATATGATCAATTTCAACCTGGAAATGTTCGACAGCATCGGGGTGAAAAAAATTGTCACCGCCTGTCCCCATTGCTTCAACACGCTCAAAAATGAATATCCGCAGTTCGGAAAAACCTTTCAGGTGATCCACCACACCGAATTGATCCGGCAACTCACCAAAAAAGGCGTATTTCGGGCCGGAAAGAAGTTTTCCGGCAAAGGGCCGGTGGTGTATCACGATTCCTGCTATCTGGGACGTTATAACGATTTATACGATATTCCCAGGGACATCGCCCGGTTCATACCGGGGATGAAACTGGTGGAAGCCGAGCGCCGGGAGCGGACCAGCTTCTGCTGCGGCGCCGGCGGCGGGCGCATGTGGATGGAGGAAAAAATCGGAAAGCGGATCAACACCGAGCGGTTTGAACAGCTTTATGCCACCGGCGCACGGACAATCGCAACGGCCTGCCCGTATTGCATGATCATGCTGGATGACGCCGTAAAGGAAAAAGGCATGGAAGAAGAAGTCGTGATCATGGATCTATCCCAGATGATGCTCCAGTCGGTCGTGGATTAATCCTGAAAACAAACAATTATTCTATTTGCTGAAGGAACGCGCATGGCGCCAAAAACAAAAGTGCTGATAGCGGTCGATGGGTCGGAAAACGCGATGGATGCCGTGCGGTATGCCGGTCAGTTTTTTGATCCGGAACGAACGGACATGACCCTCATTCATATCATGGCGGAACTGCCGGATATGGTGGATGACCTTAAAACCATTGCATCCATTGACCCGGCCGCCCTTGAAACCGATGCATGGCATCAGAAAATGGCTGAACAGACCCGGCAAATGATGGCAGCCGCCGAATCCATATTGATCGGCATCGGATATGAAAAAGCATCCATACATATCATCATCCGCACCCGAGAAAACGGTGTCGCCAAAGACATTACAGCCGAATGCGGCAAAGACTATGATGCGTTGATTCTGGGAAGGCGGGGGGGCAATGATCCCACCGACATCATTGTGGGGGCCACGGCATATCGAATGATGAGCGCAATCGAGCATTTGCCTGTCGTGATTGTCGGCGCCAAACCGGATTCCCGCCATATCCTCATCGGCTTTGACGGCTCCGACAATGGGTTTAAAGCGGTGGATTGCGCCTGCAAATTAATGCCGCGGCCGGATCGGGAAGTCTTTTTGTGTCATGTGTCCCCGACCATGAATATGCCTTTTGGGGATGGAAACGTCATTCCCGAGGATCAGAAAAAACAGTGGACCGATCAGCAACATCAGCGGATTGCCGAATTAATGAAACAGGCGGGGAATCGTCTGGCGGGTGCCGGTTTTGATCCAACGCTAATTAGAACGGAGATCGTATCTGGCAGAACCAGCCGGGCGGTGATCATTTCAAAAAACGCCGAAACCCGGCAGTGCGGCACCTTGGTCATTGGACGGCGCGGATTATCGATGATCCGTGAATTTATGATGGGCCGCGTGACCATGAAAGTGCTTCATAAGGCCCACCAGCAGGCGGTGTGGATCGTCTGAAATAAATAGACAAGGGAGGAAAGAACAAATGAAAATATTGGTAACAGCCAAAAGGGTCACGGACCCGGATATGAAAATCAAAATCAAGCCGGATGGCAGCGGCATCGATCTGTCCAGCATGAGTTTCAAGGTCAACCCGTTTGATGAAATCGCCATAGAAGCAGCGCTTCGCATCAAAGAGGACAAAGGGGGAGAGGTGGTGGTGGTCGGTATCGGCGCTGAAAAATCCCAGACGGAAATCCGATATGGGCTCTCCATGGGTGCGGATCGGGGAATTCATGTAAGTGAAAACGGTTACATGGATTCGGAAGTGGCGGCCCGGATCCTCCAGTCCATTGTTACAAAAGAGCAACCGGACCTGGTGATTCTGGGTAAGCAGGCGGTGGACGATGACAACAATCAGGTGGCCCAGCTTCTGGCGGAATATCTGGGATGGGGACAGGTGTGTTTTGCCTCAAAAATTGAGATTAATGAAAACAAAGCCATGGTTGAAAGGGAAGTGGACGGCGGCATCGAGGTGCTTGAAATGGACCTTCCCGGTATCATCAGCGCGGACCTTCGCCTCAATGAACCCCGGTATCCGGCATTGCCCGCCATCATGAAAGCCAAAAAAAAAGAGTTGAAAACCATAACCCCCGGCGAACTGGGAGTCGATGTCCGGCCGAACGTAATTATAAAGAATATGGCTGTGCCGCCCCAGCGTGGGGTGGGAAGAATTGTGTCGGATGTCCCCGATTTAATCCGGCTGCTGAAGGAAGAAGCAAAAGTAATATGAATCACTACATAAGGAGAAATCCATGTCCAGCATACTGATCGTTGTGGAATATACGGACGGCAAGCCCAAAAAAGCGACGTTAAACACCTTGACGTTCGCCCGTCAGGCTGCCGAAAAAATAAACGCGGAACTGCATCTGCTCGTGATCGGAAATGGGGTTCAATCAATTGCCGAAGCATTGCAGCCATATGGCGCGGATGTCATCCATCTTGTGGAAGATCCGGCATATCAGAATTATATGGCTGAATCCTGGGGGCATGTGACTGCTGAAGTGGCAAAAACCTGCGGTGCGGTTATTGTCGGTATGAATTCGGGCACCACGGGCCGGGATCTGATGCCAAGAGTTGCGGGAAAATTAAATGCCGGAATGGCATCTGATATCAATGATTTTGATGGGACCTGTTTTATCCGGAGCATGTGGGCCGGTAATGTTTTGGCAACCCTTGAAATTACTACCCCGGTCAAGGTGGCGACCATCCAGGGGACCGCATTTCAGATGATGGAACCATCCGGCAGAACAACGCCCATCCACCAGCTCCAGATTCCGGCCCCGAAAACAAAAACACGATTTATTGAGATGCGGGCGAACCGGAGCGATAGGCCTGACCCCACGGAAGCCTCGGTAGTCGTTTCCGGAGGACGCGGCATGAAGGCCCAAGAGAATTTTCATCTCATCGAATCCTTGGCGGACCTGTTTAAAGGCGCGGTTGGGGCCAGCCGGGCCGCGGTTGATTCGGGATGGATATCCAATGACTTGCAGGTCGGACAGACAGGGAAAACGGTTGCCCCGGATTTGTATATTGCCGTGGGCATCTCGGGAGCGATTCAGCACCTGGCGGGAATGAAGGACAGCAAGGTGATCGTTGCCCTCAATAAGGATGCGGAAGCACCCATTTTTCAGGTGGCGGATTACGGCCTTGTGGGTGATCTTTTCAAAGTGCTGCCGGAGCTGACAGAAGCGCTTAAAAGGGAACTTGCATAATGTTTTTTATATGTCCTAAAAAAAAGGGAGATACCATGAAAGCAACTGTAAAAATAATCATTTTGGCTTTATTTCTTCTTGTTGGCGTTTCTTATACCCACGCCCTGGAAACTGCATCGAAGGCGGATGAACTGCTGAGTTCCGGCGGGCTGGAAAATTACAAGCAGGCCATGGATATCTATGTCGGGCTCGCCGACCAGGAACCCGGCAATTTTGAATACAACTTTAACGCCGCCAAATCCATATGGAAATACGGATTTGAAACCGAGAAACTGGATCTCCCGGATTGGAAGGAAACCTGCAAAGTTATGGGTAAAAAAGGCATGGCCTATGCGGAAAAGGCCATCTCCCAGGCACCGAATAAACCAGACGCCTATTTATATTACTTAAATGTTAAATGAAAAAAAATTAAATCCCAGCGAACCCCCATAGAACAGGAG
>PCSG01000063.1:0-5348 GCA_002772195.1 Desulfobacterales bacterium CG23_combo_of_CG06-09_8_20_14_all_51_8
TGGACCCGGCGGCGGTGGACGTGAACAACGCCATCAACAAGGTGCGGGGCAAACTGCCGGCGGAGGTCAATCCGTCCATTTATACGGCGGGTTCCCATGTGCTGCCGGTGGATATTTTTGCGCTGTCCCCTTCCGGCGGCGGCCTGACGCTGGATGATGTCCGCAAAATTGCGGAAAGTGACATCAAGCCGGCCCTGCTGCGCAATCCGCAGGTCGGCAATGTGGAGATTTTTGGTGGTTATCAGAGCGCCATCAGCATTAATGTGGATCCGTTCAAGGCCAAATCCTACGGGCTGAGCCTGGATAAAATCGCCGCCACAGTGAGGGCCGTGGACCGGGATGTGCCCATGGGCTTCAGCAAGGATGCCGGGTCCTTCTATACCATTACATTCTACGGCGAACGGGATCGCATCGATGATTTGCGCATGATGCCCATTGCGCCCAACGTCCGCCTGAGCGATATCGCCGATGTCCGGTGGGAACACCAGAAACGATTTTCCGGATACCAGGGCAATGGCCAGGCATCCATCGCTCTGGCCATTCAGCGCGCCCCGGGGGGGATCGGTTCTGACCACCAGCCAGGCAGGCCGATCGATTGTCGAAAAATTGAAACCGCGATATCCCAACATCCGTTTTCAACTGGCCGACACCCAGCAGAACCTGATTAAGACCGCCAACACCAATATGCTCGAAGCCCTGCGGGACGCCATTATATTTACCCTTCTGGTGATTCTGCTTTTTCTGGGCAACCTTCGGGCAGTAACCGCGGCCCTGGTTTCCATTCCCATGGTGTTTTTCGCCACCCTGGCCATTATCTGGATGACGGGGGGCGAATTAAATATGGTCATCTACACCGCCATCATCCTGGCGCTGGGGATGCTGGTGGATGACGCCGTGGTGGTGCTGGAGAATATCGAACGGCATCTGGTGGAATTAAAACAGGATCTCAATACGGCCATTATCAAAGGGACCAAGGAAGTGATCGGGCCGGTTTTTGCCGGCACCGTGGCCACTGTGGCCATCATGTTTCCGTTTCTGTTCGCCGGTGATTTCCCACAGCAGATTTTCCGCCCCCTGATTTCCACCCTCATTATCGCCCTGTGGGTCTCTTATTTTCTGTCCATCACCTTTATTCCGGCCATCTCGTTTTTCCTCTATCGCAAAGGGATTTCAAAGACCCGGTTCGAAGGAGCGCTGGAGACCGTTTATGAAAAAAGTTTTGGCCGTCTGGTGGGGCCGTATATGGCGATTCTGCGTTTTTCCGCGGGCGGACGCTCCGTCCTGCGGCGGATCCTGATGACGTTAGGTGTCGTCGCCTTTCTTGCCTTCAGCGTCAAAACCATCATGCCGGTGATCGGCCGGGACCTGATGCCGCCCATGGATACCGGCATTATCAAGGCCCATGTCAAGTTTTCCGCCAACGAACCCGTGGATGCGGCGGAAAAGCGGCTGCTGCCATTTTTGGGCTGGCTTCACCAGCAGCCGGAGGTGGTCATGAGTTCGGTGAGTTATGGTTCCGAACCCGGCGTATTGTCCTTAGGCTCCGGCCTGCTGCCGGCCGAGGCCATGATGACGGTCAATTGCGTGGACCGGTTTGAGCGAAAAAAAAGCATCTGGCAATTCGAGCAGGAAATACAGGACGAGTTGGCGAAACTCCAGAACGTCAAGGCGGTCGATGTGTATGATTTCGGCGCCACGCCCATGTCCAGCATCAAAGCCCCCATCGACGTGCGGCTTCTGGCCGAAGATTATAATGTATTGCCGGAGGCGGCGAAGCGGGCGGCGGCGGCCATGAAAACGGTCAAAGGCCTGACTTCCGTCAACACAAGCTGGGACGACGATTTTACCGAGGCCCGGCTCGACATCGACATCAACCGCGCCCTGGCATACGGCATGACCCCGGTGAAGATCGCGGCCCAACTGCCCCTGGCCGGTGTTCCTGTGGCGGTGAGCGGCAACCTGGTTTCCATGCAGAACCAGTTTGTCCGCCTCTATTTCAACCGTCCCTTTGACGGCAATCTGGACCAGTTGCGCCTGATTCCCATCCAGACCCCCAAAGGCCCGGTGCCCCTTGCGTCCCTGGCGCAAATTGATTACGGCCTGACCGCCAACAAGATCGAACGTAACCAGATGCTCTATTCCATGGACGTGTCCGGTTACCGCAGCCGCCGGGCCATTTCCACCCTGACCGAAGACACCCAGGCCGCGTTAAACAAGGCAGACATCCAAGGGGTGGAAATCAGCCAGGAAGGCGATATCAAACAAATGAAGGACTCCTTCGGGCGGATGATCAAGTCCATCGGCATCGGCGTGATCCTGCTGCTCATGGCCCTGGTGGCCATCTACCAATCGGTGCGCCTGGCCATTGTCATGGTCCTGGTGCTGCCCCTGGCCATGATCGGCGCGTCCTGGGGCATGCTGGCCTTTGACAAGCCGAGCTGCATGCCCAGCCTGGTGGGCATTCTGCTGTTGTTCGGCATTATCATTAAAAATTCGATTCTGCTGATCGATTTTTATCAGGAGTTTCGAAGAGAAAACAATACGCCCTTTGAAGCGGCAATGGAAAGCGTCCGGGTGCGTTTCCGGCCGGTGTTCATGACCGCCTTCGGCACCATTGCCGGCATGATTCCCATTGCCTTTGAATGGGCCGTTGGGCTGGAGCGGCTCTCGCCCCTGGCCGATGTGGCCGTGGGGGGGCTTTTGGTCGGAACCGTGCTGACATTGATTTATATTCCCATGTTCGCCTACAGCGTGGACGGCAAAGACGCCCCAAAATGATATAAGCCGTTGAACATGATGAAAGGATAAAAAAAGGAATAAACACATAACCAGGGAGAGCCGGGAAGAGGTATTTTAATAGGAAAAGGCGGGATGGACAGACGTTTCCGGATTCACCGGATATGCCAAAACATCCCAGAAAAAGAGGAGAAGCATCATGAAAATCGACGTGATCGGTCCCGGTTGCCCGTTTTGCAAGATATTGTTTAAACGGGTCAATGAAGTGGTAAAAGAAAACAACATGGACGCGGAGGTTTTCCATGTAACCGACTTTAAATTATTCCTCAAATATTTTCCCATGACGCCGGTCCTGATCGTGGACGGCGAAGTCCGGCACCGGGGAAAATGGCTGCCGAATAAAAAGAAGATTTTGACGCTTTTGACAAAGGCATAACGTGTGGCATTACCCTGAAATGAACCCGGTAGCGTTTGCTCTGGGGCCGATTTGGCTTCACTGGTATGGATTCATGTATATCGTCGGGTTTGCGGGCGGTTTTTGGCTGGCAGTCCATCGGGCCAGAAAATTGCCAGCCTGGAACCGCGACAGGGCTAGCGATCTTTTGTTTTATGTGGCGGTTGGCGTGGTGCTTGGCGCCCGGCTTGGATATATGTTCTTTTATGATTTTGCCGGTTTTATGAATGAACCCTGGCGTATCGTGAAGGTATGGCAAGGAGGGATGTCGTTCCACGGCGGATTGATCGGCGTCATTCTGGCGATGTTCTGGTATGCGCGCAAATCCAGGCTGCGGTTTTTTCAAGTGGCGGATTTTGTTGCGCCGATAGTGCCGATAGGCCTGTTTGCCGGACGCATCGGCAATTTTATCAACGGTGAATTATGGGGCAAGGTCACAGATTCACCTTTGGGCATGTGGGTGTTTGATCCCCAATTGCAGCGCATGGTGCAAAAGTATCCGACCCAATTGCTGGAGGCATTGTTAGAGGGCCTGGTATTGTTTGCAATTTTATGGGGTTACACCACAAAATCGTGCCCGGAAGGTGCAACGTCCGGGTTGTTTCTGCTGTGCTATGGCATTTTCCGTTTTTGTGTGGAGTTTTTCCGGGCGCCGGATGCGCAGTTGGGCTATCTGGTGTGGAATTGGGTCACCATGGGGCAGCTTCTTTCTCTACCCATGCTGGCGATTGGCGCGGGATTTATCGTGCGGGCGTATCGCCGCGATGTCCAAGCATCGTCTCAATAAAAACGACTGCATGGTTTTACCTTGAAAATCCCCTGGAGGGAGGGCGGCCCGCCCTCTTTTTTCGAGGGATGGAAGCCCTCGTTCCATCGGGATACTTTCTCGACGCAAATGGCGGGTAAGAAACCCGCCCTACATTCCGCTGACCTGCGATAATTTTACGAACAGGAATTTTTTATGCGCTATTTAAAAACAGTCACCGGATACGCCATCATTCTCATTGCCGGCCTCTTGGCGCAAGCGTCGTTATTGGCGCTTGGGCTGTTTCTATTTCACGGTTCTTTCGGACTGATGGATCTGAGCATGAATGATACCGGAAGTCTGGTTTTTAACGCATTCCTTTCTGCGCTGTTTTTCGCCCAGCACAGCGGCATGGTGCGTAAGAGATTTCGCCACTGGCTGGCGCGGTCGATTGGAAAGGAATTTCACGGAGCATTGTTTACTATTGCAAGCGGCATGGTGTTGCTGATGGTTATCATTTTCTGGCAGAAAACGCCGGTGATGCTTTTTTCAGCTCAGGGGATGATGCGCTGGCTGATCCGGAGCGTCTATTTTTTGATAATCGCCGGCTTTGCCTGGGGCGCGTGCTCCTTGCAGCCCTTTGACCCCATGGGGCTGACACCCATCGCCAACCGGCTGCGCGGCAAAGCGTCAGCGCCCATGCAATTGACCTTCCGGGGCCCTTACCGGTGGGTGCGGCACCCGCTTTATCTCTTTGCCATCCTCATCATATGGGCCAGTCCTGATATAACAGCCGACCGGCTGTTGCTTAATTTTTTGTGGACCGCCTGGATCATTGCCGGCGCGTTTCTTGAGGAGCGGGACCTTGCATCTTATTTTGGCGCGGCGTATCGCACCTACCAGCGCAAAACGCCGATGCTGATTCCCAAAAGTTTTCGGCCGGTGTTGTGACCGGGAAATGATTATTGGGGCTTGATCATCGTTTCGGCCATTAATGGCGATGCCTCAATATTATTCTTCACGTAGGAGCGGGCCATGCCCGCGATTATTTCCGCAATCGCGGGCATGGCCCGCTCCTACGGCCGAAAGGATGATCAAGCCCGATTATTGTTGTTTTAATTTGTAATTAAAATTTTTAAAAAACAAGGAGATGCATGATGAACTTTGAAAAACTTTTCGAAATTGGATTGGCGTTCCATGGTCATAAATGCCCCGCCATGCCCCTGGGGCTCAAAGCAGGGCTTGCGGCCATGAATGCGCTCGGCGTGGAACGATCTCAGGACAAGGAGCTTTTTGTGGATGCAGAAACCGGCAAGGGCCATGCTGCCGGCTGCTTTTTGGACGGCGTCATGACCGCAACGGGATGCACCTATGGAAAGTCCAACATCCAAAAGCGCTATTTCAACAAAATGG
>PCSG01000063.1:5360-9791 GCA_002772195.1 Desulfobacterales bacterium CG23_combo_of_CG06-09_8_20_14_all_51_8
TAGACCAGAAAACAGGCAGGGCCGTTCGTGTATCCCTCAAACCGGCCTTCTTTGAAAAGGCGCTGGCCTCCCCGTTTGTTCAAAAGCGCAAGGCCGGGGTTCCGCCCCAGGATATCGCGCCGGAAGTCACCGATCCGCTTGTCAACCGCATTCTTGGCCTGAAAGACGAAGACTTTCTGGATGTGGGACCGGTACACACCGTGGAGGTTAAAAAGGGGAAGGGCGTGTTTACGGCAAAACCGTGCGCCAAATGCGGTGAACTCACATTTGTGAATAAGCTGCGGGAAACCGAGGACGGCAGCCTGGTCTGCATTCCCTGTTCCGGATACGAAGGTTAGCATGAGTACTTCATTTCTGATGATTGCGTTCGTTACGATACTGTTGATTTCAGGCGTGTTTTCCATGTTCGGGAAGGGCGGCGGATCGCTTTATACCCCGGTGCTGGTGATGCTGGGCATGGCTGTGGGGCCTGCCATTTCAACGGCGCTTTTTTTAAATCTCTTGACAGCGCTTACGGCAACCATCGTCTTCCAGCGCAATAAGCTGGTGGACTACCGCTTCTGCCTTATCTTTCTGCCGGGGACCATTGCCGGCTCGTTTCTGGGGGCGGTGCTTTCCAGCATGGCCCCCCAAAATCTGCTCCTGGGGATATTTTCGGTTTTTCTCTACGTCGTTGGCCTGATTATGGTCTTTTCGGCCAAGGAAAAACCAGGGCAGCAGGTGAAGAATCTCACCATTGGGATGATCGCGCTCGTGTGCGTTTTTTCTTTCAGCGTGGGGGTTCTTTCCAGTCTCATCGGCGTGGGCGGCGGCTTGATTATCTTTCCCTTTCTGGTGCTCTTTATGAAATACGGAGCCCAGATGGCGGCCGGCGCCAACTCCCTGATTGTGACCGTCAGTTCCTTTGTGGGCGTCATCGGGCATTTTGCGCTGGGCCATGTGGATTTGCCTTTTTTGGCGGCCACAGCCGCGGCATGCATTATCGGCTCGGCCATCGGCTCTCACGTTACGGTAAAGGCAAGCCCCGGCTTTGTGAAAATCGCATTCGCCGGCATTATGTGGTTTTTCGCAACACAGATCGCCTTAAAACTCGCCGGGGTCATATAGACGACAAAACGCAATATGAATAGCGATTGATTTTTAACATTCTGATAAAAATGAGGATATTCATGAATTATGTTAAGTGTTGGTGTTTTTTGATGATGGTTCTGGCACTGATGGCTTCCCATGCGTTTGCGGGAAATATGGATATGGACACGTATTTTTTCGCCTTTGATTATGCGGAGAGAAAAGCCATGAAAATTGACAGCCCGGCGGCGGCGGAACTGATCCGGACGGGCAAGGCCCAGTTGGTCGATGTCCGTTTCAAGGAAGAATATGATGCCTGGCACATGGGGGATGCCGTTAATATTCCTTTAAATGAACTGCTGAAACGTATTGGCGAGCTGGATAAAAACAAACTGGTCATCACCGCCTGCCCCCATAAGGACCGCGCGGCCATGGCCCGGCTGTATCTGGTTATGAAGGGATTTAAAGCCAGATATCTGGAAGACGGCCTTACCGGGCTGGCCGAATATCTGCGCGGGGACCGGGCAAGGGATTTTATAAATAATCGGGGCAAGTGATCGAACGATCATGGCGCGTATATTAGAACTCCTGCTGATGTTGGCTTTTACAATCGGGACAGCGGCTGCCAGAGACCAGCCATACACGCATATTCAGTTCGGACCGGCGGATATTTCCCTGGGGGGCGAATACCGGCTTCGGGGAGAATATGACAACAATTTTGATATCAAAAAATATGCGCCGGAAAATGACGATGATTTTGTGCTCTCCCGGCTGCGTTTTGACGTCAACGCCGCATTCACACCCGCATTCAAGACGGTTTTTCAGTTTCAGGACGCCCGGGTTTTCGGCAGCGCGTTTGATGATGCCGATTTTTCGTCGAGCAACCCCTATCATGACAATATGGATATCCGTCAGGCCTATATTGACTATAAGATGACACATAACCTGGCGTTCAAACTCGGCCGCCAGCAGATTGGATTCGGCGACAACCGGATATTCGGCCCCGGCAACTGGGGAAATATCGGCCGGTATGTGTGGGATGCGGTACAAATGCAATTCTCCAATTCATGGATGGAGAGTCATACCCTTTTTGGCCGGTATATCATCAGTGATCCGGACCGGTGGCCCAACAAACATGCGGATGGGCCCACCGCCTATGCAAACTATACGATGCTCAAAAATCTCCCGGTTGACGTTGATTTGTTTTATGTGCTGAAAAGCGATACCTGTGGGGAGACAATCGGCGAATCCGGCGTCGGCAACCTGTCCTGCCACAGCGCCGGGTTTGCATTGGATGATACATTAAACCAATGGGATTAAGGGCTGACGGCGGTTTATCAATTGGGAAACCGGGGAGAAGACGATATCTCCGCCTATGGCCTGGCGACCCGGCTGGGATACACCTTCGGCCTTCCCTGGAAACCCCATGTGATGGTTCAATTCATCAATGGTTCGGGAGATAACAAACCGAACGATGGCCGCAGCGGCACCTTTGACGGCGTGTTTTCCGGGGCGGATTCGGTGCTTTATGGCTGGATGAATATGTTTTTCTGGTCCAATACTCGGGAATACCGGGTGGATGCCACGGTATCACCCGCTGATAAACTGTCCTTCAGAGCGGAATATCATTATTTTACCCTCGATGAAAAAAAAGACGCCTGGTATTATCCGGGCAAGGCCCAGCGCAGGGACGTTACGGGCAATTCCGGCCGGGAACTGGGCCATGAAATCGATCTGACCTTTAATTGGAAGCCCTTCTCCTGGTTGGATATTCTGGGCGGGTATTGCATGTTTTTCTCCGGTGAATTCATCGAAAAAACCGGTCCCGCACCCGATGCCTCCTGGACGTTCCTGCAAACCGTATTTTTCTTTTAGGGGGTTTTGAAGAAAAAAATTTCGGTATTCCCTTCATTATGGACGGTGTTTCACCGTATAAAAACAAAATCTTGATGGCGTCCTTCGCCGGTGCTGATCGACGAAATCCATTATGCGCCGGAGCTTCTTCCACATATCAAGATGACAGTGGACAGAGACCGCCGGCCGGGCTTGTTCTGGCTGACCGGGTCTCAGCAGTTTCACCTGATGAAAGGGGTTTCCGAATCACTGGCAGGTCGGGCAGCCGTTGTGTTTCTTCTGGGTCTTTCCAGAAAAGAACGGGCGGGCCGGACCCACCTGGACCGCCCGTTTCTGCCCGCGCCGGATGAAATTCAAACCGTCTCGATGCAGGTGAAACGCTCCCGTTGAAGGAACTTTACCGGCTCATCTGGCGCGGCGCTTTTCCGGCGATTGCCTTAAATGATGATATGGACCGGAACCTGTTCTACAGCTCATACGTCCAGACGTACCTGCAACGCGATGTCCGCGATCTGTCCCGGGTCGGCGATGCGATGGCTTTTCTGCGATTTATTCGAGCGGCTTCGGCCCGAACCGCTCAAATGCTGAATATGGCGGAGCTTGCACGGGATGCGGACGTTTCCCCCAACACCGCAAAAAGCTGGCTCTCCATTTTGCAGGCTTCCGGAATCGTCTATCTGCTGGAGCCTTATCACACGAATATCACCAAGCGCCTGGTGAAAACACCCAAACTCTATATTCTCGATACCGGATTATGTGCCTATCTGACGGAATGGTCCAGTCCGGAAACGCTTGAGGCAGGCGCCATGTCCGGCGCAATCCTGGAAACATGGATACTGACGGAGCTGCTGAAAAGCTACTGGCACAATGGCCGCCATGCGCCATTTTATTACTATCGGGACAAGGACCAAAAGGAAATCGATCTTCTCATCGTTCAGGATGGGCGGATCTATCCACTGGCGATTAAAAAAACGGCATCTCCCGGGAAAAACGATGTCCGGCATTTTCAGTCTCTTGAAAAACTGAAGCTGCCCATCGGTCCGGGTGGCCTGATTTGTCTGGCCGGGCAGTCTCTGCCGCTCTCCCAGTCCGCCCAGTCCATCCCACTGACAGCTCTCTGAGCCGTTCAATGACTTTCTCAGTTTATACTGTAGGCTTGATAAATTTGTGAATTTTAAATCCTGCGATTTCAATGATGATGGCTTTTTTTGCTTGACATCATTCGTGACGCTATATAAAAAATACGTTCATATTTAGTTAATTGGCTAACTGTAAAATTAATGGAAATGAATAACCTCTCATGAAAATGAAAAAAACGCTTCTCATAACCAAAGCGGTTTCGGACGGTAACCGGGTACGGGCTTTGATGGCGTTGACGCATCAAAAAGAATTGTGCGCATGCCATATTATCGAACTCTTGAGCATATCCGCGCCGACCGTGTCCCGGCATATGGGGATTCTCCAAACTGCCGGGCTGGTGACCGCCCGCAAAGACAGCCGGTGGGTGTA
>PCSG01000406.1:0-1295 GCA_002772195.1 Desulfobacterales bacterium CG23_combo_of_CG06-09_8_20_14_all_51_8
CATCCCTTGAAACAGATAGCCTACGGCCGCCACGATCACGATATAGATGATGATGTAGCGAAATGTTCTTGAGAAGGATCGTTGGACGACGCCCACATAGAAGTCTCTGATGCGAAAAAAGACGCGGTCAAACCCTCTGAAAAAGGGGCGCAGGAAAAAAATTGCATTGTCCGACGGTTCATGACCGGCAGGTATGGGTTTCAGGAAGGACGCGCAGAGGACCGGCGTCAGAATCAAGGCCACGAGCACCGAAAGGAGCATGGCGGCGATGACGGTCACGGAAAACTGACGGTAGAGCACCCCGGTGGAGCCTTCAAAAAACGCCATGGGACCGAAAACCGCCGAGAGCACCAGGCCGATGCCGATCAGGGCGGAAGTGATCTCTCCCATGGATTTTGCGGTGGCCTCCCGGGGCGGGAGCCCCTCCTCGGCCATGATCCGCTCCACGTTCTCCACCACCACGATGGCGTCATCCACCAGAAGCCCGATGGCCAGCACCATGGCGAACATGGTCAGCATATTGATCGAGAAGCCGAAAGCCGAAAGCACCGCGAAAGTCCCCAATAGCACCATAGGCACCGCGATGGTGGGAATCAGGGTGGCCCGGATATTTCCCATAAACAGGTACATGATGAGAAAGACCAGCAGGACCGCCTCAAACAGCGTCTTGACCACCTCCTCAATGGCCACCTTGGTAAAAGGAGTGGTGTCATAGGGATAAATCACCTTCATACCGGCGGGAAAGTAGCGGCTCATCTCCGCCAGTTTCTCTTTGACGGCGTTGGCGGTATCCAGGGCATTCGCGCCGGCGGCCTGGCGGATGGCCATGGCGGCCGCGGGTTTGCCGTTATAGTTGGCCACGATATCAGAGCGATCGGTTCCGAGTTCCGTCCGGCCGATGTCTTTGATCCGAACCACAGATCCGTCCGGATTGGTGAGGATGGGAATGGCGGCGAACTCTTCCGGGGTCTGGAGCAGGTGCTGGATGATAATGGCGGCGTTCAAGCGCTGACCTGGAACTGCCGGCGCTCCGCCCAACTGACCGGCGGAAACCTCGACATTATAGGCTTTGAGCGCCATAATGACATCCTCCATGGTCAGGTGGTAGCTGGTCAGCTTGTCCGGATTGGCCCAGACCCGCATGGCATACTGGGAGCCGAAATTTTCCACTTCACCGACACCCGGCACCCGGGACAGGATTTTTTCCAGATTGGACTGGGCATAATCCCGCAGTGCATCACCGTTCATGCTGCCGTCTTCGGATATCAGCCCCACAATGATGAGGTAGTTCCGGG
>PCSG01000406.1:1314-9770 GCA_002772195.1 Desulfobacterales bacterium CG23_combo_of_CG06-09_8_20_14_all_51_8
GCCGGAACGCTGCACCACATCCGGCAGGTTGGCCATGGCAAGCTGCAATTTGTTCTGCACCTTGGACCAGGCGATATCCGGGTCTGTGCCCGGCGCAAAGGTCATCTCGACACGGGCCGCGCCGGACGAAGAACTGGTGCCGGAAAGATACAGCATATCATCCAGACCGGTCATCTTCTGCTCGATGATCTGGGTCACGGTGTTTTCAACGGTCTCCCCGGATGCGCCGGGGTAAAAGGCGTCAATGGCGATGGCCGGCGGCGCGATGGGCGGATACTGGGAGATGGGCATTTTGTAGATCGCAAGTATCCCCGCTGTCATGATGATGATGGCGATGACCCAGGCAAAAACCGGGCGGGCGAGAAAAAATCTGGATAACATTAGGCCCCTCCTTCACTCTGTTTTTGAGGCGGCGCGCCGGTGCCGGACTTAGGGTTAGGGGAATCTCCGGCTGGCGGCGCACCAAACGGCGCAGCCTGCACCACCGTTCCAGGCCTCAGCATGAGGAGTCCTTCGACAACCACCCGGTCGCCCGGGGCAAGACCTTTTGCCACCAGCCATTTGTCATCGACGGCCCGGTCAAGGGTGAGCATGCGCAGCCCGGCTTTGCTTTCAGCATCCACGACCAGAGCATAGGGGTTCCCTTCGGGGTCGCGGGACACGCCCTGTTGGGGGATCAGAATCGCCTGTTCGTTGACGCCTTCATGAATCACCGCCCGGACGAACATGCCCGGCAGGAGAATGCCTTCCGGATTAGAAAAAACAGCCCGCAAAATAACGGACCCGGTGGTCGGGTCCACTGTAACGTCGGAAAATTGCAAGGTCCCTTCCAGGGGATAAGAGGCGCCATCTTCCAACATGAGTTTGACCTTATTCCGGTCAGCTCCGTCTTGACTGTGACCGCCGCCTTTCAGCCGAAGCAGTTGGGCGGTGGATTGAGGCACATCCACATAAATGGGGTCCAGTTGCTGAATCGTGGCCAGGGCCAGGGGCTGATACGCCGTAACGATGGCGCCATCCGTCACCCCGGACCGGCCAATCCGGCCGGAGATGGGAGCGGTGATGCGGGTATATTCCAGATTGATGCGGGCCGTCTTCACGGTCGCTTTCCAGGACTGGATATCAGCCTCAACCTGTGTCAGGGCCGCCGCCGCATCGTCATAGTTCTGCTGGCTGACCGCCTTATCGCGAAGCAGCTCCTTATACCGTTCGGCCCTTAACCGGGTGGCCGCCAGATTGGCTTCGGACCGGCCAAGGGCGGCCTCGGCATTGTCGACAGCTGCCTGAAAGGGAGCGGGATCAATCTGATAAAGCACCTGACCGGTTTGTACATCGGAACCTTCCTCAAACAGCCGTTTCAGTATCAGGCCGCTGACCTGGGGCCGGATTTCCGCGATGCGAAACGGCGCGGTCCGGCCCGGCAATTCGGTGGTCAGGATCACTTTTTGTGTCTCGACCGTTATCACCGACACTTGCGGCGTCGGCATGGCCCCCGGGGCCGGCTGACCAGGACCTTTTTCACAGGCGTTCAGGCCGAGAATCCCTGCCAGAACCATCAGCATCCCCACCATGATGCGGGAACAGAGATATGTTTTAAACTTATGTAGGTTCGGTTGCATCAGAAAATCTCCCATAAAAGTGATCATTTAATTTAATAGGTGTCGGGTGTCAGACAGGACCTCTCTTTTTCAAATATCTGAACACTGACACCTTCTCTTTTTCTCCTTAACCCTGTTGTCTAATCTGTCCCCACTTTACGGCGGGATCAATCCCTTGAAAAAAATATTTAAAATAACGTCCGGGTCCTCCGGATACGGATGGCGCTCCGGGGACGCGACCCAGTGCAGCAGGAACGAATCAATCACGCTGTCCAAGGCAACGGCCAGCGCATAGGGATCGGCGATTTTTTGAAACCGCTGGTTGTTCATGCCACTCTCAAAAACAAGGGCGAGTTTTTCCAGAAATCCGTAAAGCCGTTTCCGCAAGTCTTCATCCAGACCCGCCTTGAGGTTGAAGCTCGCGCCTTTGCTCTCGGCCAGAAACAGACGGATAAACGACAGATTGGCCCGGAACATGTCGCCATGGACCCGGACAAAATTTCGCAGCCGCTCGATTTCATCCCCCGGCCCTTCGATGGCGGCCAAAAAGGCCGCCTCAAACCGGTCGCACTGCTCCATGACCAGGGCTTTGTACAGGTCTTCCTTGTTCTGAAAAAACTTGTACAGGGTGCCGATGGCGAATTCCGCGGTTTCCGCGATTTCCTGCATGGAAACGTTGTGATAGCCCTTTTCCGAAAACAGGCGAAGTGCCGCCGCAAGGATCTCCTTCCGTTGTCGCAGCTTCTCCCGTTCCCGGCGGGACAGGCTTGTTTTGGTTATGGTTTTAGGCATTTATATTTCCAGAAAGGGTACCGACATCCAAAGAAATGACGCGTTGTTCAAAAAATGAACGACGCGTCATATTATAAATTGAGGCCTTGCCGTGTCAAGAAGATTTTAGGCTCATCGGTTTCCGCGCCTCCCCGAGCCAGCGCCGCCAGCTTTTTCTTGTCTGTGGACAAACCAGACCGTTCATAATACAGGCTCCCGATCTGGCGTTTAAGCTCCCGTACCGACCAGTTGCCCCGGATGCACTCGGTTTCATAAAATGTGCGCTTCAGGGCGTCATCGAGATCAACCATCAATTCCAAGTGACTGTACGAAAGCCGGTGAAGGAGTTTGTCCTGGCTGATTTTCAATTGTAGGGACCCTGTCCCCACTTTCTCAACCGCGTTCCTTCCAGTCGACAACAGCGTTTTCAATTGTGGGGGCGCTGTCCCCACAATCTCAGGATAAAGGCGATAAAAACGCAGATACCGGTAAAGCTGTCGACGGTTGCAATTACTGACCTTAAGGTCCGTCAGCCGCTTGGCAAGTTCAGTAAGAAGATTATCTCCATAGGTGGCCCGATCCGAACCATTCAGTTCATATTCGCCGATATAACATCCAATCAGCCAGTTGCGCATCGTCAGGCTGATATTCACCGCCCGGCCGGCCTGTGCCGCCAGCTCCTCATTCGCCTGCCGGATGGAGCCGACCAGGTTTTCAAAATTCCATTCGCGATTATGCGGGTTCATTTGCAGTTCCTATCAAAAATGTTTTGAACACATCGAATTATGTTGTGTTTGGTGGTCAGGAACAGCCCGGTCGTGAGGTATCGGTTCAGTTTAAATATCCTCCACGGAACTGACACCAAGAATCATTTCTTCGATTTGTTGACCTGCCTCTTCGCTAATTTTTTTTGACTCAATACGCAGCCTCTGAATCTCTGCAAGTCCATTATTGTATGCAGCTACTACCTCTTTTTGAACTTTTAACGGTGGTGTTGGTATGAGAATTTTCTCTAACTCTGATTGAACTATTGCCGGATAAAGTCCACCAGACATACGTCTCTCCAACTGGCGTAAACCAGCTTCACTTTTTAAAAAAAATAGGATGAACTCTTTATCAAGCGCTTCCGTTTTTAATGATTCGGCCAATGAAAACCCGCTTGAACAAACAAATCCATCGTGTTTTTTCCCAACAATCGTAAATGATCCAAGATATGGGCGTGTTGTGGCAATAATCAGATCCCCTGCCTTAACCAGTGTTGTTGCACGGCTTGGGGCTTCTTGCACTGAAACACTCCGAGTATGAGTGATTCCATCATTTTTAGTTACCGAAGAAATTTCGATGTACTCAAAGCTTCCTTTGGGGAAATCAGAAGGTTTCCAAGCTCTGCTAATAAAATTTAAGGAATCCCCAAGAGTTGTGTAATTTGCGGATCGAATTTGATCGTCAAGAGAGATGAAGTCTTTACGAAAAAAGAAAGTATCCCAACGTTCATTTTGACTCAGGTTAATCGTGAAACAGCCTTTTCTTGGGATGACAGGCGGAATTTGAAGCCCAATCCTTTTTAAAAGGCCTTTTTCAGAATCATTCTGGATTGTCTCAATTGATCTTTTTATTGCTGAAATAAGGGATTGAGCATCACTCCAATAAGCCACGATTTTTTGCTGAACACGAAGCGGCGGAATGGGGACTATGACCCGTTCCAAATGCGATGGCTGAATGCGCTTTCTCCCGGATGCGCCGCTGATCATCGAATTCAGCAATTTTTTGAAGATTGTTGTTCTGAATAGAAGTTTCACATATTCCGGAAGCACTTTATCAATATTGACCGAATAGACGGGAAATTCTGAAGTAACGCACATGCAATCGATATCGTCGCGAGCTAAACCGATTGCACCGTTGCGAACATCGATCTTGGAAAAAATCACATCACCAGGATAAACTCGAAACAATCTTCCCTTGATACCCTTTATTTGAATCTGTTCGCGAGGTTCAATCGAACCGTCAAAACGAATGGTCAGTAACGTAACCATTGTTTCTGGAGATAATGTTTCAAGAGCGGCTTCGCTCCGCCGTTTAAGAATTCGACCCAAGGGCTTGATGACTTCTTGCGGCCAATTCCATTCAGCGACAAATTGAGCTGCAACACTCCAAGTTGCCAAATCTTTAAACTCTATAGCGAACGCTCTTGGGTGAATCTTCGCCGCTATGCTCATCCTTCAACTCCTATCGTTCCAGAAAACGATTTCGGATCAGATAGAAACTCCCGATACCACTCCAAGCAAGTCTTTTCGATCCCCTCCGGTTGATTCGGATTGGGATAAAGCTCGTTCTGATCTTCCTCACCGGTGGCGGATATGCCGACCTTTTCCGCTTCATACATAAAAATGGGGTAATCGAAGCGTTCTTTTAAAACCTGTCGGGATTCAACGGCTTTCTTTTCCTCCATCTGCCTGATGTAATCCTTCATCTCTTTTTGCAGAGTCTTTCGGCTTTCGGCATCTTTGTTTTCCTCGGCTTCTGCGATGGCATTTTCAAGCCGCCGGGATTCCCCGGCGATTTCATCGGCATATCTGGCTTCAATTTCAGCCTTGGCATCAGCATAAATCTGATCAAACCGCTCTTTCTCCTCTCCCGTATATTTTTGCAGAAACAGGAGCGATGTTTTTACGCTGGCCCCGGATGAGATAAACGTTTCCTGGGGCAGACTGACCACGGCCTCGAGATAGGACCGATCTTCCACGAACTGGCGCACATAGGCCAAGGATGGATTGTTGTAAATCCCTTCAGGCAGAACGATTCCCATGCGGCCGCCGGGTTTGAGCAAATCAAGGCACCGCTCAATAAACAGAATTTCGGTCTTGATTTTGGATTTTTCACTTTTAGGCAGGTCGAACAAGCTGGCGATGGGCCGGTTGATGGCGGCTCTCACCCGCGCCTGCGCCTCTACATAGGCCTCGCCAAACTCCCGCACATAGCGGCGCTCGTCCGCAGCCGTCACCTCGATATCGGATTCCAGGACCTTGGCTGTGGGCTCCACATTGGAGCCAAAGGGAGGATTTGTCAGGACAATATCAAAGCGAGTTTCAAAGATACCGTTGACATTTAAGAATCCGTCATGGTGGTGGACCCCGCCGTGGCCGTCCCCGTGCATGATCATGTTCATTTTGCTGGTGCGGGCCATGCGGTCGTTGGCGTCCGTGCCTAAGATGCAGCGGTTGGCCAAATTATAAAGGCGGGAGCCTTCCTTTGTTTGGTCAATGGTCTCCTGAATCTCGTCGAATTTTTCTTGCAGCAGCTTGGCCCGCTTGGTTTCCGTGAGGGATTTGTCTTTTTCAATATTCTCACGGAATTCATTATATTGTTTGTCGGCATCGGCCAGGATGTTTTCACGCACGATTTCAAACACGCGAATCAGAAATCCGCCGGACCCGCTGGCCGGGTCGCAGACCACCTCACCTTCCCGGGGGTCGATCATGTGAACCATGAATTCCACGATGGTCCGCGGAGTGAAAAACTCTCCGATATCGCCGCGAAAGGTGCTGCCTAAAAAGCGCTCAAAGGCCACGCCTTTGATATCCTCGCTGGTATCGGAGAGATTGTATTTTTCCAGCTTACGAACAATTTCCTCGCCGGTGGTCGGTCTCAGGTTGATCCGCTCATTGGCGTCAAAAATCTTATCTGCGTAATAGGATTTCTTGGTCTCCTGAAACAAGGTATCCAGGGGATTTTCCGCAATCTGCCTGTTGAGCACATCCACGGTAAACAGATTTTCCCTGCTGCGGCGGGTGAGAAGCTTGCGTTCCACATAGACTTTTACAAAAAGAATTTTAGCGATTTCATCAAAGGCGGCGGCCGGGTCCAGGTGTTCGCGATTGCGGATCACGTTGTGGCATTGGTGAAGCAGGTCGGCGAATTCTTTTTCCTTGAATACGCGCAGCTTGGAAAATAACTCCGCTATTTCCTTTTCCGTGGCGTCGGCATGGGGAATGTTCTCGATCTCTTCTATGTATCCGGGCATCCGGTCTTTTTTGACGCGCCAGTACTTGGTCTCCCGGGAGTTGTGAGTGACGAAAAAAGGCGCGTCGGTCATCCGCGCATAGTGTTCTCCTTGAGCATAGTCCTGGGCCTTAATGGTCACGTTGTCGGATTTACACTCCACAATGATAAACGGCGATTTTTGATCGATTTTATCCCGAACGCTGCGCCATATAACAAAATCGGCCCGGGACTGCGCGCTGCCCCGGCCCGCGACATCCATTTCCTCGGAAATTTGATCAATGGTGTAACCATATTCCTCGGTCAAGACCGACAAATACACTTGCCGAACCCGTTCTTCAGGGGTCAGGGGCAGCCATTTTTTGCGCACCGGACTAAAAATTTGATTGCCTTTAATTTGGATTTGATCTGGCTTTTCATAAAGTTTCGATTCCTGCTTCTTATTGGCCATTTGGCCTCCTTCTAATGATTTTTAAATTCCTGGAGCCGACCGGCATCGTTATAGCTATAATGTTCCGATTCTCCGATAATGATATGATCGAGCAAAACCAATTGGACCAATTGACAGGCTTTGAGCAAATCATGGGTAGTCGAATCATCGCCCGCCGAGGGTTCGGGATTTCCCGACGGGTGATTGTGGACCAGAACCACGGCGGCGGCGGAAAGCCGGAGGGCATCTTCTATGATGCGTCGAACATAAACGGTTGTCTGGGTCGGGGTTCCCTCCGCGATGTCCTTTTCACCTAGAAACTGGTTCTGGCCGTTCAGAAACACCGCAATCACGAGTTCATGGCCCTTGCCCGTGAACCTAGGGCGGAAATGATCGGCCACGGCCTGGGAAGACCCGAACGACAAGGCGGTAAGTTTGGCGGCGCAGGCCCGTTTGCCAAGCTCAAAGGCGGCTTTGATCTGAGCGACTTTCGCGGGTCCCAGGCCCGGCACTTTCAATAAATCCTGAAGGTGCGCCCGGTCGATGCCGCGAAGCCCCTTAAACTCCTTTAACAGGGTGCGGGCGAAATCCGAGGCGTTTTGACCCCGAACCCCCTCCTTGAAAGTGCCCTGCCCAACCCGGAGGATAATGGCAAGCAATTCCGCATCCGTTAGCTTGTCCGGCCCTCCGGCCAAAAGCCGCTCCCGGGGCCGTTCCTCTTTCGGCCAATTCTTGATTCTGTCGGATTTCATAAGATATCAACCGTTTATTTTTTAGTCAAAGCCAGCTTCAAACAGATTCACGGCTTTTTTTCCCCCTTGCCGTCCGTCAATCGCCTGATCGTTTTATCAAAATCACTTTCAAGGCGATCTTGCTCATGTATCCTGTTTTGGTTGAATTTTTCATATTCCGCTTCAGCCGATTCTTTTGCCATATCATGAGAAATCCTGCCGGCATGGGTGAGGATATCCCGTTCATTAAGGGATAAAAACGCATCGAGTTTTTTAATCCAGTCGGTCATGCGCATGGGAATGCGGCGCATGGCCTGGCCTTCGGCGAATATCAGGTACTGCTCCACCAAATTGTTTAAAGCAAGCAGCTCTTTTTCGTTAAGATAGTTCTTGGCGATGATCACATCTTCTTTACGAACCTTTGCACCCCGCCAAGTGGTCAGCCCCATATTGGGCTTGCCGCTGTCGGCTCGCTCGTGGATGATTTCCGCGGCCGTCTTTCCGGTGATGGCCCAGTGCATTTTGTTCTGAACGGTTTTGAAAAACGAGATGCTGATCTCCAGGGTGGGATCATAGTCGATGCTGGTGGCATAGATATCGGTTATTTTCTGGTAAAAACGCCGCTCCGATGTTCGGATATCCTGGATGCGCCGGACCAGTTCATCGAAATAATCAAAGGGCTGGTGCGGATTTTTCAGTCGCTCGTCATCCAGAACAAAGCCCTTGATGATATATTCCCGCAAACGCTGAGTGGCCCAGATGCGGAAACGCGTGGCCACATGACTTTTGATGCGGTAGCCGACGGAAATGATCGCATCCAAATTATAGAAATTGATCTTGTATTTTTTCCTATCAGCGGCAGTTGTAAAGAATTTCTTTACAACTGCGCCTTCTGACAGCTCGCCTTCTGAAAATATTTTTTTCAAG
>PCSG01000168.1 GCA_002772195.1 Desulfobacterales bacterium CG23_combo_of_CG06-09_8_20_14_all_51_8
GAGACCGCCGGATCCGATAACAGAAACAGTTGATTCTGATAATTTAAGCTGTTCATCTATCGAAAGAATGTCACGGTTACGAAGATATATGTGAGGACAAATACCGAGCTTTAAGGCTTCAATGTAAACCTTACGAATGGAACACCCCAATGCACCGCTGATCTCTATCGCTTTCTCATTGCTGAGAATGCGGACATTTCTGCCAACCGGATCGGAAATTTCTTTTGATTTTCTATTCAGGACGTCCTGAATATCAGGTTTTATACCTGGATTCAAATTGTTGCTCCTCATTCCTTAAAATCTGTTCAACCTGGAATAAACAATAAGCTATCCGATAATACAGAGCACGTCATTTTTGGAAACCGAATCCCCGCTCTTGTAATTAATCGCTTTAATCGTTCCGTTAGCCGGTGCAGGGAGAGAATTTTCCATTTTCATGGCTTCAAGAATCACAACAGAATCCCCTTTTGCAACCGAATCTCCCACTTCTTTAGCATAGCTGACTATCATTCCGGGCATAGGGGCTGTCAAAGGGGTGCCTTCCGCCGCCGCTGCTGGTTTGGATGACGGGGCTGTAGCTGGTTTGTGGGACGGAGTGGATTGTTTTGGTGCAGGCGACGGAGGCGCAGGCCGTAGGGCCGGAGAGACTGCAACTCTTGGTGCTGCAAGCGCTTGCGACGGAATTGCGGGTGCTGCTGGAGCAACCGGCGGTTGCGCGTAAGTGATGATCGGCTGTCCGCCCGGCTCATCAACGCTGACTTCAAAATATTCATCTTCGATAAACACGTTAAAAGTTCGGGTATGTTTTCCTTTGGCCGGTGCGTCTTTAGAAGACTTTTCCACCAGCGTGCCGGCTTTTGCCTTTGCAAGGATTTCATCCGCTTTTTTGACATCTTCCAGTGTTCTGGGTCTCAATGAATCCGGAGGCGTTTCTTTTTCATATTTGTACATGAGAAATTTTTTCCCGGTCACCGGGTACAGTGTATATAAAAGAATATCTTCAAGATCAGACGTCAGCCCCTTGAGTTCATTTCTGGCTTTTTCCAGTTCAGGTTCAACCACCTCACCGGGCCGGCAGGTGATGGGTTTTGTACCTCTTTCATACCCTTTCAAAGCTTTTTTCTGAAGTTTTGAACTGATGGGAACCGCTGTTTTTCCGTATAATCCGTAGCACAGATCCTTGACCTGGGCCGTGATCATTTTATAGTCTTCATCGCCATCATCAAATAATACATTGTTCACCGTCTGGGTTCCCACGATCTGGCTGGTCGGCGTGACCAGCGGAATCTGTCCGAGATCTCTTCTTACCCGGGGCAACTCGGCAAACACCTCATCCATCCGGTCCAGGGCATCCATTTCCCGCAGCTGATTAACCAGGTTAGACAACATTCCGCCGGGGATCTGGTGAAGCAAGGCGTTAATGTCAATAATCGAAACCTTTGAGTCATCCAGAAGATGCTTGTATTTGGGAAGAACTTCTTTTTCCAGTACCACATTAATTTCGGCAAGTTTCTTCATATCAAAACCGGTATCCCGGCTGGTGCCGATCAAAGACATCACCAACGGTTCGACTGCGGGATGTGATGTCCGATACGCATAACTGGACATACAGGTATCAATGACATCCACACCGGCCTCCACCGCTTTTAAATGCGTCATGGGCGCCATGCCGGAAGTGAAATGGCTGTGCAGATGAATGGGGATATCCGTGTTTTCCTTCAAGGCTTTGATCAGTTCAAACGCGTCATAGGGGGCCATTAATCCTGCCATGTCCTTGATGCAGATACTGTCTGCCTGCATTTTTTCAAGGTCCTTGGCTTTGTCGAGATAGTAATCCAGGTTGTAGACGTCGCCGCCCATGCGCGGTTCGGTTAATGAATAACAGATACATCCCTGAAAATGCTTACCGCAGTCTTTGATCGCGGCAACCACTGTTTCAAAATTCCGGAAGTCGTTTAGTGCGTCAAAAGTTCTGAATATATCTATTCCGTTCTCTGCTGCTTTTTCAACAAATGCCAGGGCAACATCATCCCCATAGTTACGATATCCCACCACATTTTGTCCGCGAAGCAGCATGGAAAAAGGAGTTTTCTTAAAGTAACGCTTTAAGGTGCGAAGTCGCTGCCATGGATCTTCATTTAAAAATCGATGCATCGTATCAAAGGTTGCGCCTCCCCAGACTTCCACGCCCCAGAAACCGACTTCATCCATCATTTCGGCTATCGGTATCATGTCTTCGGTTCGACCTCGGGAGGCAAAAAGGGACTCATGCCCGTCCCGGAGTGTCAGATCCTGAATTTTTACCGGATTATCAGCCTTGGGGCGGTTCTTATAATCATTAATTGACTGCATCTTCACTTTAAAATGATCACTCATTGGAATCTCCTCATTAATATCGTGTGACATATAAATAAATTTTGAACGTCTGAGACGTAACAAATTTTTTGATTGATTATTTTTTTTCAAAACAGAAAATCTAAAACCATTATGATTAAATTTTTTGTTTTGATCCGTGGAATGCTTTCATTTGCATCATCGACCGCATCTGCATTTGATGCTGGCGGCCGCTGATGCCCCATGAATCCAAAACCAGCGGCGCATTTTTCGTTCCTGTAATTACGGGCTGAGAATGAGCCCCATGGGACTGAGAGAATGCCATCGCTTCGTGTTCCGATTTAATATAATTGGCAACTGCTGTTATTGCGGCAATTTTCTTTTTTCTATCCGACATACCATCCTCAATTTACATTCGTTTGAAATAAAAGGAATTATCAAAACCCAGACCATTAAGCGGGAATATTACCATGTTTTTTCGGAGGAAGTGTCTGCCGTTTGTTGTACATGATCTCCAACGCTTCAATTAACCGCATCCGCGTTTCACTTGGGACGATCACATCATCAATGTACCCGCGGCTGGCGGCACAATACGGATTAGAAAAAAGTTCACGGTATTCATCAATTTTTTCCTGCCGTTTGGCCTTTGGATCATCCGCACTGTTGATCTCTTTGCGATGAATAATGTTTGCCGCACCATCTGCGCCCATTACTGCAATCTCAGCACTCGGCCAGGCAAATGCGAAATCCGCGCCCAAATGTTTCGAGGACATGGCAATATATGCCCCGCCATAGTCTTTGCGAACAATCACAAGCAATTTGGGAACCGTTGCTTCGGAGTAGCACCATAAAAGCTTTGCGCCGTGGCGGATAATCCCGCCCCACTCCTGATTACTGCCCGGCATATACCCGGGAACGTCCGACAGGGTCAATAACGGGATATTAAAGGCATCACAAAATCGGATAAATCGAGTGGCCTTATCAGATGCGTCAATGTCAAGACATCCCGCCATTACTTTGGGCTGGTTTGCGATAATGCCGATACTTTTTCCGTTTAAACGGGCAAAGCAGACAATAATGTTTTGCGCAAAATGGGCATGGGGTTCAAAAAATTCCCCATTATCGACAATATTGCGGATCACATCTTTCATGTCATAAGACTGACTTGAATTATCCGGAATTAATGTATCCAGTTCCAGCGCAATTCGTTTGGGATCATCACCAGCCGGGAGAATCGCTGGGTCTTCCATATTATTTGACGGCAGATAAGAAAGCAGTAACTTAATATTATTGATCGCATCCTCATCTGATTCACAGGCAAAATGCGCCACCCCACTTTTTTCATTATGTGTCATTGCGCCGCCGAGTTCTTCAAAAGTAATGACTTCGCCGGTCACCGATTTAATAACTTCCGGACCGGTAATAAACATATGACTGGTATTTTTTACCATAAAAATCCAGTCGGTCATTGCCGGGGAGTAGACAGCGCCACCGGCGGTGGGTCCCATGATAGCAGAAATCTGGGGGATCACACCCGAACACAGCGAATTCCGATAAAAAATGTCTCCGTATCCGCACAATGCATCAACTCCTTCCTGAATCCGGGCCCCGCCGGAATCATTCATACCGACGACCGGTGTCCCGGCCTTGAGCGCCATATCCATGATCTTACAGATTTTTTTGGCATGCATTTCACCGAGAGACCCGGCCCTTGACGTAAAATCCTGAGCATAAGCAAATACCGGGCGGCCGTCAACGGCTCCATAACCGGTGATCACCCCGTCAGATGGGATTTCGGTTTTTTCCATTCCGAAATTAACACATCGATGCTTGACAAACATATCCACCTCACGAAATGTTCCGGAATCAAAAAGCGCGTCCAGCCTTTCGCGTGCAGTCAGTTTGCCTTTTTCCTTGTGCTTGGCTACATTTTTTTCACCACCCTGCTCAAAAGCTTTACTCTTCAAGGTCCGTAATTCATTAATTTTATCAGCGACATTACCCATTATTCTATCCTTTCATGTCAACCCTTACATAAACTCAACCATTTCAAGATCGTAAAAATATAAAAAAAATTAATCGAGTGAGTCTATAATGGGTCTGATTTTAGTTATTCAGAGAAGTTAATATTTTTCTCACTGCAGCCGTGGGCGTCGATTCCCCTCTTTCAATCTCCCAGGTTAATTGGGGCAACAATTTTTTAACCTCGGGGATTTGATAAAACCAGTCTTTTAACCCCTCTTCCAGTAACGTCAACATCCATTGAATTGCCTGCTTTTTCCGTTTCTGTTCCAGGGCACCGGTGGCAGACATTTTTTCATGATGGTCTAAAACCGTTTCCCATACTTCTGCAATACCGATCATATGCAGCGCACTACAGGTCAATATCGGCGGCGACCAGTTAGTGTTGTCCGATGAAAACAAATGCATGGCATCTGCATAAATATTTTTTGCCTGAAGCGTTTTAGCGAGATTGTCACCATCCGCCTTGTTCACAGCAACCGCATCAGCCAGTTCAAGAATACCCCGTTTAATACCCTGAAGGCCATCACCAGCACCGGCAAGCATTAACAGAAGAAAAAAATCGGCTATGGATGCGACACTCACTTCAGACTGACCAACCCCGACTGTTTCAACCATGACGACATCGAAACCGGCAGCTTCACATACGAGCAGAGACTCCCGTGTTTTGCGTGACACCCCACCTAACGTTCCCCCGGACGGAGAGGGGCGGATAAAAGCGTTGGGCTGAGCGGACAGTTTTTCCATACGGGTTTTGTCCCCCATGATACTGCCGCCGCTGTGCGTACTGCTGGGATCAACCGCCAGAATCGCTACCCGCTGCCCGCGTTCAACCAGGAGCATTCCCAGACTTTCAACAAATGTATTTTTGCCGACACCCGGCACACCGGTAATTCCCAGCCGGACGGCTTTTCCGGTAAACGGAAGGAGCCGATTAAGCACGCCTGTTATTAGTTCCTGGTGCTTTGGCAGGGAACTCTCAACCAGGGTAATGGTCTTGGCAAGAATCTTGCGATTGCCGGCGCAAACCCCGGAAACATAATATTCAGGATCGGTTTCCATTATCTGTTTTCCAGCGCATTCAATACATGATTGGCACATTCCGTAATCACGCTCCCTGGCCCGAAAATTTTTGCAACCCCGACATCATAGAGGAAATCATAATCAGCCGGGGGAATAATACCACCAACTACTATAAGCACATTCTCGCCTCCTTGTTTTTTCAGGGATGCGATCAGTTCGGGGACCAGAATCTTATGGCCAGCCGCCAGACTTGATACCCCAACAACATGAACATCATTGTCAATGGCTATGCGCGAGGCCTCGGCAGGTGTCTGAAACATAGGGCTGATGTCCACATCAAAACCAAAATCCGCAAAAGCAGTGGCCACCACCTTGCTTCCCCTGTCATGCCCGTCCTGCCCCATCTTTGTGACCAGTATTCTTGGTCTCCGGCCTTCTTTTTCAGCAAATTCATCCGTCCGTTTGCGAAGAGATGCAAGAATCTCGTTATCCTGATATTCAGACGCATAAATACCGGAAATGCACTGAGTGGTAGCAACATAACGGCCAAACACTTTTTCCATGGCATCAGATATTTCGCCAACTGTTGCCCTTTTTCGTACTGCTTCGATGCTGACTTCAAGCAAATTGCCGCCGGTTTCCGCACATTTTGTAATGGCGGCGAGAACTTTTTCCACCGCAACGTTGTCTCTATTTTCTTTAATTTCTTTGAGTCTGGCTACCTGCTGATCACGGACTTCAGACGATATTTCACGAACTTCCATTGGTGCTTCATCTTCTACCTGGTATTTATTGACCCCGACAATCACATCTTTTTCCTGATCAATCCGTGCTTGACGACGGGCTGAAGATTCTTCGATCCTCATTTTTGGCATACCTGAAACAATGGCCTTAGCCATGCCGCCCAGTTCATCAATTTCATTGATTATCTTGCGTGCCTCCTGAATAATCGAATGGGTCAGGGACTCAACATAATACGAACCGCCAAGCGGATCGACAACGCGCGTGACCTGGGATTCCTCCTGAACGATGATCTGTGTGTTTCTGGCCACTCGGGCGGAAAGGTCGGTAGGCAAGCTGACCGCTTCATCAAATGAATTGGTATGCAGGGACTGTGTTCCGCCTAAAACCGCTGCGAGACACTCAAGCGTGGTTCGAATGATATTGTTATAGGGATCCTGCTGTGTCAGGCTCCAGCCGGATGTCTGGCAATGGGTTCTAAGCATCAGCGAATTGGAATTTCTGGGGTTAAATTGCTTCATCAAGTCCGCCCACAGGAATCGGGCCGCCCTGAGCATGGCAATCTCCATAAAAAAATTCATGCCGATTCCAAAGAAAAAAGACAGGCGTGGGGCAAAGTCATCAATATCCAGTCCGGCGTTTAACGCGGCTTTTACATATTCAATGCCGTCAGCAATCGTAAATGCGGTCTGTAGAACCGAATCCGCTCCGGCCTCCATCATATGGTAGCCGCTAATACTTACCGTATTGTACTTGGGCATATTTTTGGAGCAATAACCAACGATGTCCGAAACAATTCGCATGGACGGTTCAGGGGGATAAATATATGTATTACGTGTGAGATACTCTTTTAAAATATCATTCTGTATTGTCCCCATCAGTTTTTCCTGGGAAACACCCTGCTCTTCGGCGGCAACGATGTAACCGGCAAGAACCGGCAGAACCGCTCCATTCATCGTCATGGAAACCGACATTTTATCTAAAGGGATACCGTCAAATAATATCTTCATATCCTCAACAGAATCCACAGGAACCCCGGCTTTACCGACATCTCCGGTCACCCTGGGATGATCGGAATCATAGCCGCGATGAGTTGGCAAATCAAATGCTACCGATAGCCCTTTCTGCCCGGCCGCAAGATTTTTCCGATAAAATAGATTTGATTCTTTTGCCGTTGAAAAACCGGCATACTGACGGATGGTCCATGGTCTGTTCGTATACATACTCGCACGAACACCACGAACAAAGGGATCAACCCCCGGAAGATTATTGACAAACTCAAGGTTTTCAAGGTCTTCGGCAGTATATAAAGGTTTTATATCGATTCCTTCAGGGGTCGATTTCGTCAGTGACTCTAACGAGGTCCCCCTTAATTCTTTTTCCGCCAGCTTTTGCCATTTTGATATCTCCGGACCCGAATCCGCCATATCCATGCTCCTTTTTAAATCTACAACTTATATAAATTTTGATTTAATTAAACTTCAACAGAATAATTAACGTTCACATAATTCCACAAGCACGCCACTGGTCGCTTTGGGATGCAGAAATGCGATTTTTGCTCCGCCGGCCCCTAAACGCGGGGTTTCGTCAATCAACCGAATCCCCTTTTGTTTCAGTTCGGCAAGGGCTGTTTCAATGTTTTCCACCCGAAACGCGATATGGTGAATGCCTTCGCCTTTTTTCTCAATAAATTTTGATATCGGGCCGTCAGGCACTGTGGATTCAAGCAGTTCAACCTCACTTTCACCCACCGGGAAAAAGGCGGTTTTGACTTTTTGGGTTTCTACCGTTTCATCTCCTGTAAAATCCAGCCCCAATATATCCGTCCAGAATTCTTTTCCGTTTTCTATGCTGTTAACCGCAATACCGATATGATCAATTTTTGATATTTTCATAATATTCTCCCCAATAGAGTGTGAGTCGTGACATAGTGCCTTGGTAATAATAATTTTGGGTAAGGTATTTAAAGTACCTGGCTATAACAATTCAGCGATGTTTAGATTTTGTTGGGCATTATATTTGAGATGAACCAGCCTCCCAACCTGACTTTGAGAGATCAAAAAATTAAAAATATCTGGATCAGCATGTGTTTGAGAGATGAACCTGAAACCTTCACTTGTTTTTCCGTAAATAACAGCATAAGCGGGACTTCCGTCTCTTGAATAAATCACTGTATAGGTTTCGATTATTCCTTTACCCGACGCGATATTTCTTATTTTAACCGGTTTTTCTCCCACTAAAAAACTTTTTTTATCATCGAGATCATAATGATAAAGTTCAGTATTCACAGGGCGTGTGCTGTAAATACCCACCGCATGTTTTTGTAAAAACCATCCCAGGCTGGTAATCATTCCTGTCTTGTACAAACCGCGTGAAAGAGCATCCGCGAGGGTAACAACGGCATGTAGACTATAGTTGTTACCGGGGCCCCCAAAAAATCCGAGCCCGCCGGTCAAAGTTAAAGGACGTTTATCAGTTTCTTTTATACCAAGCATTTTACAGGCAATTGCGACAGAACTCGGGAAGCAGCTGTAAATATCGAAACAGTCAATCTCTTCCATAGTTAAATTACTCCGGCACAACGCCCGCTGAGCTGCTGCTTTAAGCGGAAGGCTTGAGGTAAAGTTGGATTTTTGAATGAGAAACGGCTGACGTTCTTCTGTGTGTGCACCAGCCAGAAAATAAACCGGCTGCCTGTCCTTTTTATAAAATTGCCGGCTCTTCTCTTCTGACATGAGGATGATGGCGGCGCCAAGATCGACATAAAGCATTGAAGTCATGAATTTTGTATATGGGAATGCGATCATTCTGTTGTTTCGGGTTGCGGAAACGATTGCGCTGGATGTGAGCGGCGATTTTATCCATGCATTGGGATGCGTAGATGCTGCCTGGCTGAACTTTCTCCAAAGATTGCCGACTCGTTCCATGTAAGGCTCAAGGTCCAAGCCGCTTTCTGCCCAAAGGGCAGTTTCATACAAGGGGAAGCCATGAATCGGCAAATAAACGCCATGATGCATTTCAATCTCCATGGCACCCAACATATCCTGTCTTTCGTGGCCTCCGGTCAGGCCTTTAAAAATATCGCTGCCGGTCCTTGTTTCGCTTTTATTTCTCGGGCAATAAGTTTCTCCACCGGCAAGAAGAACGCTTTCCAGTTCGCCTCTGGCAATCATCCCGCCCGCCTTGTTGACAAGAGATTGAGGAGAATTCCCCCCGACCCCTGAGACCAGATCAAAACGCGGAGCCGCCCCGATTTTTTCGGCTAACTGCTTTGCCGCGTCGTCGTAATGCCGGCTGAGCGGCCTTACCACCATGATGCCGTCTACTTTTGCCAATATGTCCAAGGAACCGAGGGACTCTGCCGCCCTTCGGGACGCTTTGACCATCAGACCCAACGGATCAAGCAAATTATCAATTTGCTCCCGGGATTGGGTCACCTGCCCCCATCCTGTTATGGTAACTTTTCTGTTCGAATGATTATTGCCGGCAATCATTTTAAATAACCTGTTCCTTTTTTAATGAGTTCATCCGCAATCAGCAGTCGGCGTATTTCAGAGGTGCCGGCACCTATTTCATAGAGTTTGGCATCCCTGTAAAA